>NZ_JACVOW010000026.1:0-114731 GCF_018882265.1 Polynucleobacter sp. AP-Feld-500C-C5
ACTTTGATATGGAATCTCATAAAGTTAGTGCCCTAGAGAATCCATTTGGTCCCAAAGTATTGGGGTGAACGGCAACTGTAAACTATGTGGTCGGTACCGGATGTAAACCATGTGTCCGGTACGGACCTTACACATCTTGGTGGGTCGGGCGAGATTCGAACTCGCGACCAACGGATTAAAAGTCCGCTGCTCTACCGACTGAGCTACCGACCCAGTTAAGCCATAAATTATAGCAAGAAGTTTGTAGGCGATCCCATGGTCTGCGGCGTCTGCCCGTAAGCCCTTGTAGTTACAAGTAGCTTATGTGTTCGCTCTTCTGGCGACTGGTGGATTTTTGGAAAAATAATCCTTAATCCCCTTCAGAATAGCCTCAGCAATGCGGTCCTGGTAGCCATCATCATTCAGTCTGACTTCTTCTTGAGGATTACTAATAAAGGCAGTTTCTACCAAGATAGAAGGGATGTCTGGTGCCTTTAAAACAGCAAAGCTGGCTTGCTCTACCTTTCCTTTATGTAAGGGCGCAAAACCACTAATTTGCTTCAGAATAGAGTTTCCAACCTGCAGCGAGTCTTTAATCTGAGCAGTGGTTGACATATCTAGGAGTAGATTAGCTACCTGTCGATCTTGGGTCTTGATATTGATGCCACCAATCAAGTCTGAAGCATTTTCTTTATTAGCCATCCAGCGTGCCATTGAACTACTAGCACCCATTTGCGAAAGCGCAAATACGGAAGCACCTTTGGCGTGTGGCTGAATAAATGCATCCGCATGGATAGAAACAAAAAGATCCGCCTCAACTCGTCTGGCTTTTTGTACTCTCACATGCAGAGGTACAAAATAATCACCATCTCTAGTTAAAAAAGGGCGCATATAGGCTTCACCCTCTATCTTGTCTTTGAGTCGTTTTGCAATCGAGAGTACTACGTGCTTTTCTCTAGAACCTAATGAGCCGATTGCACCCGGATCTTCGCCACCATGACCAGGATCAATGGCAATGGTGATCAGGCGTTTGTACTTAGCAACTGCCGGAGCTTCTTTAGCCTCTGGTATGGCTTGTGCTACTGGCGACTTTGGCGCTTCTTTTTTAGTAGCAAACTGCGCAATAAAATCCACTTCTTCATTTGATTTAGCTAGAGCACTTTCTTTACGAGCGCTGCTTTTTACTAACTCCATCAAGGGATCAGGTGGAGTGGTAGGGTACAAATCAAAGACCATGCGGTAGTTGTATTCACCAACGGGGTCTAATGTGAAGAGTTGAGGTTTGATCGGTTCTTTTAAGTCGAATACCAAGCGCACTACTCCTGGCTGAAACTGACCTACTCTTACTTGCGCAATATAAGGATCATTAGGCTTGACCTTGGCTACTAAATCTCTCAAAGTGGGGTTGAGCTCCAAGCCTTGCACATCAACTACCAGGCGATCAGGATTGGTGAGGATCTGCTGGCTAATAGGCAATGGTGTATCGGATTCCAGAGTGATGCGGGTGTAGTCCTCTGATGGCCAGACACGTACACCCAATATCTTGGCGCCCCAAGCAATCTCCACTTCTGTAAAAAGCAGTGCAAAGCTCAAGAACTTGGCTGAAGTTTTGAGATGCTGCCTTCGCGCAAGATTCGTTTGTCGAATAGTTTTTTTAATACCCATTTACTTGCTTAAATTCTGTATTACATGATTCAGAACATGGTGGCCATCATTCAGGAGTGCTGTTATCGTCACTGATCTCTCATTCTCATCTACGCCCGGGAGTAATTCAATTTGTAGATCGAATGGTGGAAGAGTGCCTACAGCTTTTTCTGGCCACTCAATTAAACAAAAGCCAGGGATATCAAAATATTCTCCAAAACCAGCTTCTTGCCACTCCAGAGGATCACGCATTCGGTAGAGGTCAAAATGATGCGCGGTAAATTCACCACTATTGGTTTTGAGTGTGTAAGGCTCGCACAAGGTATAGGTTGGACTTTTGACCTTGCCCGCATAAGCCATTGATTGAATCAAATATCGTGCGAAGGTGGTCTTGCCTGCCCCTAAATTGCCAACTAGGGAGATATTGAGATGTCCCTGTGGATTTTGCTCCATAAAACCAGTAATGCTGGCGGCAAGTTGTTTGGCAAGGCTGGCGGTATCCGCTTCCTGCCTACAATGTTGCTTAATTATTGCTAATGGTGTTTCTGGGGTTTGAGCCATTGTTCTAGTTTATTCAATTATTGCGCTACATTCTCTATTCATATGCCTTTATCTGCCCATTCCTCTGCTCTAGACGAGTCCAAGTTACGTGCTTGGCTTGGAGAAAAGGCCATGGAGTTGGGGTTCGATGGTTTGCGCATTACGGATACCCACCTGGGCTTGGCAAGCGAGCGTTTGCAGGAGTGGTTGGCAGATGGGCGTCATGGCCAGATGGAATACATGCAACGCCATGCAGATCTGCGTGCTGATCCACAGCGATTAGTGCCAGGTACTGTACGCGTCATTTGCGTCACCATGAACTATCTGCCACCCGACATCAATCTTGATACTGAGTGGCAACGCATAGAGGATCCCTCTCAAGCGGTGGTCTCAATGTATGCCAGAGGTCGCGACTATCACAAGGTTTTGCGTCATCGCTTGCAAGAATTTGCCAAAGCTATCGAAGAAAAAATTGGCGCTTTTGGACATCGTGTATTTACGGATTCAGCCCCTTTAATGGAAGTTGAGCTTGCTCGTAAAGCGGGTTTAGGTTGGCGTGGAAAACATACGCTCTTACTCAATCGTGAATCTGGCTCTACCTTTTTCTTGGGTGAGATCTTGGTCGATGTACCACTCCCAATCGATGAAGCGCAAGACGAACATTGTGGTACTTGTCAGTCGTGTATCGATGTTTGTCCAACACAAGCCATTACTGCGCCATATCAATTAGATGCACGCCGCTGTATCTCCTATCTCACCATTGAGAACCCTCAGGCCATTCCAATGGAGTTTCGCAGAGCAATGGGTAATCGGGTTTATGGCTGCGATGATTGTCAGTTGATTTGTCCATGGAATAAGTTTGCTAAGCGCACACAGTTGCCAGACTTTGCACAGCGTCATGGTTTGGGACAGGCCACTCTTTTACATTTGTGGTCATGGACTGAAGCAGAGTTTGAAGAGCGTCATGAAGGCAGTGCAATTCGACGCATTGGTTATAGCCGATGGCGCCGTAATCTCGCGGTCGCAATGGGTAATGCCCTAGCCAATCCAGTAGTAGCTAATGCAGATAAGGAAGCTATTCGAAAAGCCTTGAGTGAAGGTCTCTCATCAGCAGATACACTCGTTGCGGAACATATTGAGTGGGCTCTCAATCCCATTCCTTAGGCAAGCTTAGACAATAATGGAGCCTAGCTCTTACAATTAGCCTATGTCATCAGCCGACCAACCTTATATTGATCCTAGCGAAATTGCATTAGAGGGTTCGGCAGCGGAGCGCTTTAAAAGTCCTCGCGATGCATTTTGGGTGGGAATGCGTGATGCAGCTGGAGCACCTGCCATGGTGCTCTTTGCTGGCATGGTGGGTTTTGGAGCCATGGGCAAAACCAATGGCTTTGATGTTTGGTTCACCACCTCTACCTCATTTTTTATGTTTGCCTTGCCAGGGCAGGTGGTCTTACTGGAAATGGCAATCACTGGTTCATCCGTCATTGCAATTGCTTTGGCAGTAACCTTAACTTCGACCCGCTTCATCACGATGACGTTGACACTCTTTCCGCAGTTTCATCAGAAGGATCGCAATCGGAGCTTATATGCTTCCGTTCATTTATTGGCTATGACGGCATGGGCAATTTCGATGCGTGAGTTTCATGCGATAGAGACTAAGCACCGCTTGGCCTATTTTGTAGGCCTTGGTTTACTCTGTTGGTTAATTTCGATTCCTGGGACGATCTTAGGTTTCTATTTAGCTGGCATGGTGCCGCCTGCTGTAACGCTGGGTCTAGTCTTTATTAATCCACTCTTTTTCTTATTAACGTTTACTGAAGTCAAACCTTGGATTAATCGCATTGCTCTTTGCATGGGTTGTATTTTTGGCCCTATCTTCTTTTTAATTGATCGCGATACCAGCTTACTGACAGCAGGTCTTGTAGGTGGGACTTTGGCTTATTTTATTGATCGCAAGTTCTTGCGTAAGAAAGCCGGAGTAGTAGGGTAATGAGTCCAATGGATACGATGACAAACGCGCTCTCGGGATGGGGTTTGTGGATTGCTCTAGTAGGCGCCTGTATTGGCACTTATTTCTGCAGAGCGATTGGTGTCATGCTTTCTCAAAGCATTAATCAAGAAAGCGAAATCTTTCGTTGGTTAGCGGCGGTGACCTACACCATGGTTGCTGCCTTGACGATTCGCCTGATCGTCATGCCTTTGGGTTTAATGGCTACCGTGCCTTTGTGGATTCGGATTTTGATTTGCGCCTTAGCGATTGGCGTGATGGTTTCTAAACCTTCTAAGCGTTTGGTTCCAGCCTTATTGACTGGAACCTTGCTGATGGTGGGTTATGGCGTGATTCGCTAAGCTTTTCATTCATCTGAAAGATGTGCCGCTAATATTCTGGCGATATGTACCGCTTCACGTTGCGTGCCGTCTGCAATTTGATGACGGCAACTAGTGCCATCCGCTACTACCCAACTATCGGGTGATTTACGAATGCTCGGTAATAGGCTCGCTTCAGCCATTTGCTTAGATACCTCGATATGCTCGGCTTCATAGCCAAAGCTACCGGCCATGCCGCAGCAAGACGATTCAATTAATTGAGGCTCTGCGTTAGGAATGAGTTTGAGTAGTTCCATGGCAGGTGTCACAGCTGCAAAAGACTTCTGATGGCAATGCCCATGAAAAAGGACCGGCTTACTGGCGGCTTTGAGTTGCAGGTTGAGTTTGCCTGCTTTCGCTTTGCTGGCTAAAAACTCTTCTAAGAGTTGCGCATGCTGCGATACGGTCACTGCTCGCTCACCAAAACCCATCACTAAAGCCTCATCTTTTAAGGTAAAGAGGCAAGAGGGCTCAAGACCAATAATTGGAATATTCTTTTGCGCGTAGGGCGCGAGATGATCGATGAGCTCACCGAGTGTTTCCTTGGTTTTATCCACCATGCCAGCTGCAAGGTAAGTTCTGCCGCAGCAAAATTCTTTGGAGCAAGTGTTTTGTTCTTTATTTTTAGCCTTGTTCTGACTCTTGTGCGGAATATGAATACGATAGCCAGCAGCAGTAAGAACGGTTATTGCCGCCTGCAAATTTTCATCTTCGAAGTAAGCATTAAAGGTATCGGCTAATAGCACTACCCCTGGTTGATTTGATAAGGCCTCAGGACTAAATTGATAGGGTGCGATTGCTTTTGGCTTACTCCAGAAAGTATTACCTTTCCAAATTGGCAAACTTCTTTGGGCGGAGATACCCATGATCCATTCTTGTAGCTTGGCAATTGGTGCAATGTGATTGCGCAGATTGAGGATCACTGGCAAGAGTGGAATACTGCTAATCGTGCCGGCATACTTGGGAAGATACGCCACTGCTAGATCACGTAAAGAATGACCAACCCGTTTCTTATAGGCTGATAGAAACTCAATTTTCATCTTGGCCATATCAACGCCAGTAGGACATTCACGCCGACAGGCTTTGCAACTCACACACAATTCCATCACCTCTTTAATGGCATCGCTGCCAAGTGGTGAAGTCTCGTCTTTGATATCGAGTTGATTGGAGAGTGCTAAGCGTAAGGTATTTGCTCTGCCGCGGGTCAGGTGTTTCTCATCCCGAGTCACACGATAACTGGGACACATCACCTCCGCATCAAACTTACGGCAGTGGCCATTGTTATTGCACATCTCAACTGCTTTAGCTAAACCCATTGCGGGATCACCACCCGTGCCGGGCGCGGTAGTTTCTTCAGTAACAGGATTATTTTGTACGTTCCAGGCTGACCAATCTAATGCAGGCTGTAATGGAATCACTTGATAACTTGGCGAAAATCGAAAGTTACTCGCATCATCCATCTTTGGTGGATTAATAATCTTGCCTGGATTAAATAGTCCCTGAGGATCAAAGGCATGCTTGATTTCTGCAAGGGCTTCAGTGATCTTGGGGCCAAATTGCCATGAGATCCATTCACCACGACACAGGCCATCACCATGTTCACCACTGTAAGCACCTTTGTATTTACGTACCAAGGCAGATGCTTCTTCGGCAACAGCACGCATCTTTTGGGCGCCATCTCTGCGCATATCAAGAATGGGTCGGACATGCAAAGTACCAACTGAAGCATGGGCATACCAAGTGCCGCGTGAACCGTATTTAGAAAAGACATCCGTTAAGGCTTGGGTGTAATCTGCCAGACTCTCTAGCGGAACTGCGCAGTCCTCAATAAAGCTCACTGGCTTGCCATCACCTTTTAAGCTCATCATGATATTTAGCCCCGCTTTACGCACCTCCCATAAATTCTTTTGCAAGGAAGCGTCTGGCATAGATACCACTGAACCGGGTAAGCCTAAGTCACCCATGAGCTCTTGTAATGCCATGATTTTTTCAAGCAAGGGAGCATGCGCTTCCCCTGAAAACTCTACCAACAGAATCGCTTCTGGAGTTTGCGCAGTATGGTCAATCAGTGCAGTCTCAATCGTCTTCTTAAAACTGGGATTACTGCGTGCTAGATCAATCATGGTGCGATCGACTAACTCTACTGCAGTAGGTCCAAGTTTCACAATGTGTTGAGCACTATCCATGGCTTTGTAAAAGCTCGCAAAGTTCACAATGCCAAGCACCTTATGTTTCGGTAGTGGTGCAAGTTTGAGTTTGAGAGATTTAAAGTAAGCCAGCGTACCTTCGCTACCCACTAAAAGATGTGAGAGATTCACGCTGCCATCTTGCGTATAAGGTAGTTCACTTTGAGGGTGAAAGATATCGAGGTTGTAACCAGCGACTCGTCTGAGTACTTTCGGAAAGTGAGCTTCGATCTCTGGTTGAAGTGTGTTTGCTAAACCTTTTACAAAGTAACCTAACTGCTTAGCAACACCAGAGCTATTGGCGTAATTACCAAACTCGGCAATTTGACCATTCGCCAGCCAAGCATTGATACCCAAGACGTTATGCACCATATTGCCGTAAGCAATAGAGCGGCTTCCACAAGAGTTATTACCTGCCATGCCTCCAATCGTGGCCTGCCCAGCAGTGGATACATCTACTGGATACCAAAGACCATGTTGCTTGAGGGAGCCATTGAGATGGTCCAGCACAATACCTGGCTCAACTTCCACGTAGCCTTGATTGAGATTGAGATCAAGAACATTTCTGAAGTATTTGCTGTTATCAATCACCAGTGCAGCGCCAGTAGTCTGGCCACACTGACTGGTGCCACCACCCCTTGGTAATACTGGTACACCAAGCTCAGCCGCAATCTGAATGGCTGTAGCAATATCTTCTGCGGTCTTGGGGACAAACACTGCCACTGGCATGGCTTGATAAATAGAGGCATCGGTAGCGTAGCGACCACGACTTGCGCTATCGGTCATCACTTCGCCAGACGTTTCTTGGCGTAGGCGCTTTGCTAAGGTCGCTTGATCAATCATGACTTCTTTGAGGTCTAAGGGCTTATTCATTTAGCCATCTCCAGGCTGCTTGTTTCTGCTTTCAGAAGTTGCACGACAACATCGCGCTTGTTCTGTACGTGCTGAATCATGATCTTGCGCATTCTCTGGCTATCACGTGCTTTTAAGGCATCGAGCATCTCTTGATGTTCTTCAACTGCCTTTTCCCATTTGACGCCGTCTTGGTTGGAGCGAAAGCGTAGCGCCTCGATACGAGTATTTACTTGAGTAAAGAGACGAGAGAGTACAGGGTTGTTCGCTGCTTGATTAATTAAATGATGGATACGTAGATTGAGTTTGTAATAACTCGATAAATCACGGCGCGCATACGAAGCCATCATTTCATACTGGAGCGCCTCTAATTCAGAGAGGCTGGCATCAGTAATATGATTTGCAGCCAGCTCTCCAGAGAAGCCCTCTAAGTCGGCAATCACATCAAAGGTGTGAATGACATCTTCCAAACTCAATTGCACAGCAATCGCTCCACGATTGGCGATCAACTCTACTAGGCCATCGGCAGCCAAGCGACGAATCGCTTCCCGAATCGGTGTGCGAGAAACGTTCAGGCTTTCAGCTAATTCACGCTCATTCAGTTTGCTGCCTGGTGCAATCTTTCCCTCTACTAAGAGTAATCTGAGTTTTTGGAAGATTGCCTCATGCAGATTCTGGGAATTTGGCTGCTCTGTGACCGTCATATTGAGAACCTATAATTTGTATACAAAAATATCAATAAGTCATGATAAAGCATAAATTATGGCTTTAAATGCTTAAATTAAGGTTTATTTTTAGATTAAATGAAAATAAATTGTATACAAAATGGAAAATTGCCAAAATTTGTCATACACTAGCGGCTGAAACGAGTTCCTAGAATTCACCCCCTTTTAAATACCTAAACCCATCCATAGCGAGACAAAGCATGTTGAAACTTGATAACCACGCATCAGGACGCCATTTTTTACATATACCTGGTCCAAGCCCAGTGCCTCCACGCGTATTACGCGCCATTAGCTATCAAACCATTGATCATCGTGGCCCCGAGTTTGGTGCGTTTGGCTTAAAGGTTTTGGATGGTATCAAGAAGATTTTCAAAACAGAGCAGCCGGTGATCATTTATTCCGCTTCCGGAACGGGATCATGGGAAGGCGCTTTAGTGAATGTTCTCAATCCTGGCGATACAGTCTTGTTTTATGAAACTGGTCAGTTCGCCAATTTATGGCGCGCACTTGGACAACGCCTCGGTCTGAAGGTCGAGGTCGTTGGTAAATCTGGACAAGACTCTTGGCGTTGGGGTGTAGATGCTGCAGTGATTGAAGAGCGTTTGCGTAAAGACACTCAGCATGAAATCAAAGCTGTATGCGTAGTGCATAACGAAACATCGACTGGCGTTACTTCAAACATCGCCGCAGTACGAAAAGCGATCGACTCCTTAAAGCACCCCGCTTTGTTGTTGGTTGATAGCGTCTCTGGCCTTGGATCTGCAGACTACGAGCATGACAAGTGGGGCGCGGACGTGACTATTTCTGGTTCGCAAAAAGGTTTGATGTTGCCTCCAGGTATTGGCTTTAATGCCTTGTCAGCAAGAGCCATTGAAGTGAGCAAGCAAAACAAAATGCATAAAGCGTATTGGGCATGGGATGAAATATTGGAGTCCAATAAAAACGGTTACTGGCCAACTACACCCAGTACGAATTTAATGTACGGTTTGCATGAAGCGATGGACATGATGATGGCTGAGGGTTTGGACACAATCTTTGCGCGTCATCAGCGTTTGGCTGCCGCTTGTCGTGAAGCTGTTCATGCTTGGGGGCTCGAAATTCAATGTCAGGATAAGGATTGCTACTCTCCAGTGTTAACTTGTATCGCTACACCTGAAGGTATGGATGCCGACAAATTACGCAAACATGCTTTGGAGAAATTTAATCTCTCCTTAGGAACAGGCCTTGGAAAAATTAAGGGCAAAGCATTCCGGATTGGTCATTTGGGTGACTGTAATGAGCTCAATTTGATGGCTGCTTTAAGTGGGGTTGAAATGAGCTTGGGTGCTATGGGCTTTACGCCTAAGGCTAGCGGTGTAGTGGCTGCTCAAGAATTCCTCAAATAACCACCATTTAGACCCTTTCGGTTGCGTATAGGGCAAAGGCAGGGTGCAGATCGTCCGGGGTCAGACTTAAAGGGCTGAGCCTGGCTGCAGCCATTATAATTCAGGCACTTGTATTGATGGTACTTTCATCACATAAAACATATTCGAGACAATAGTATTTAAAAAGGATTCAACATGTTGGCAACTAAACCTTATTTAACTCAAGCGGATGCTCAAAAGATTCTGGATGCAGCCAACAAGCATGCCGCTGAAAATAATTGGGCAGTCACGATCGCTGTTTGTGATGATGGTGGACATGTACTAGGTTTGACCCGTCGTGACGGATGCGCACCAGTATCTGCTTACATTGCTCAAGAAAAAGCACGCACTGCTGCCATGGGTAAACGTGAAAGCCGCGTATATGAAGAAATTATTAATAATGGTCGCACCTCTTTTTTATCTGTCCCACATATTTCGGGCATGTTAGAGGGTGGGGTCAATATCGAGGTAAATGGGTTTACCATCGGCGCAGTCGGCGTTTCCGGCGTTAAATCGACCGAGGATGCCGAAACCGCTAAGGCCGGCATTGCGGCCATCCTGTAAGTTACCTTGATCAATACTGCTACTGAAATAAATTCATCTACAGGGCTTGGCGACTTAGTCGTTCCTAGCGCCGACCCTAGTGTTACCCCTCCAGCAACAATTACTTTTGCTGATTTTGGTTTAGACCCGCTGATTCAAAAAGCGGTTGCTGAACAAGGCTATAACACTCCCACTCCGATTCAAGCGCAATCTATTCCGCATGTTTTAGCGGGGAGCGATTTAATGGGTGCTGCACAAACTGGTACTGGCAAAACAGCAGCCTTTGTATTGCCAATCATTCAAAAGATTTTGCGTCATGCTAGCAACAGCGCCTCACCCGCACGCCATCCGATTCGCGCCTTAGTCTTAACTCCAACCAGAGAGTTGGCGGTGCAGGTAGCAGAGAACGCTGCTAACTACTCGAAGCATACGGATCTGCGCGCAGCTGTGGTCTATGGTGGCGTGGATATGAAAGAGCAAGTTGCTATCTTGCGTAATGGTATTGAGATCTTGATTGCCACACCAGGTCGCTTACTTGATCACATTGGGTCTAAAGTGGCTAATTTGTCCCAGGTAGAGATTCTGGTGCTAGATGAAGCCGATCGTATGCTCGATATGGGTTTCTTGCCTGATCTACAACGCATCATTAATTTGATTCCTGCGCAAAGACAGACCCTGTTGTTTTCGGCAACCTTCTCACCAGAAATTAAGAAGCTCGCGCAGAGTTATTTGCGTACACCGGTGACGGTAGAAGTAGCTCGTCAAAATGCTGCGGCCGACACGGTTAAGCAAGTCATTCATATGGTGTCAGCAAGTGATAAGCAGCGTGCAATTGTCCAAGTCTTAGAAAACCGTACGCGTCAAGGTTTATCGCGTCAGTGCATCATCTTCACCAATAGTCGTTTAGGTTGTGCCAAGTTAGCACGGGCCTTAGAGCGTGATGGTATTAAAGCAGGTGCGATTCATGGCGATAAGAGTCAGGGTGAGCGTACCTTAACTTTGGATGCATTCAAGTCTGGCGCGATTGAAGTGTTGGTGGCGACAGATGTGGCAGCGCGGGGTTTGGATATTCCAGATATGCCTTGCGTGATTAATCATGAGTTGCCTTATAACGCTGAAGACTTTATTCACCGCATCGGTCGAACAGGTCGTGCTGGTAGTACAGGGGATGCGATTGCTTTAGTAGATGCCAGTGAAAAGCGTTTATTAGACGATATTGAAAAGCTAATGAAACGTAAGTTGGATATCCAGCCTTTGCCTGAGGGTGCTCCTGCTTATGCCAAGCCATCTACTAGTAGTAATGCCCCAGCAAAAATGTCAGACCCATTTTTCTATAAACCTTATGAGCCTAGCGCCGCACCACAGTCATCCGATGTAGTAAAGCCAGAAGTGAAAAAAGTGGGTATTGTGGCCGCTAAGCCAGCAGTTGGCGCCTTATTGGGCGGTTTCAAAAAGAAGTAATTAGCTCCAGGCATGAGTGGCTGCCAAGAGCCACTCTGCAATGGTGATCCTCTCACCATCAGGTAACCCAACCAATCCTAAATGTGTTGCAGCCTTGCGAAGCTCTACAAGAGAATGTGTTTGATCTTGTGTATTAATTTGGGTTGCTAAGGTTTGCTTACTCAATTTTTCGCCGTGTTCATCTAATACCAAGGGGAGATGTTTGTAATGAGGCGTTGTGTATCCCAAAAGAGTTTGTAAATATATTTGCCTAGCGGTGTTGCTTAGCAAATCTTCGCCACGTACGATATGGGTAATACCTTGCTCTGCATCGTCTACGACTACGGCGAGTTGGTAAGTAAAGAGACCATCACTTCTGCGCAGGATAAAATCCCCGACTTGTTGATTGAGATTCTGACTTTGAGTGCCGAGGGCCAAATCCTCAAAATCAATCTGGCAATTTGGGGGCAGCGCAACTCGCCAAGCAGCCTTTAGGTCTGAAATTTCAGAACTTGTATGGCTCTCTAGTTGACTTGGTCTGCACGTTCCTGGATAAACCATCTCTTGATTGCGCGGTGTTTGAATTCCAAGCTCCGCTAGGGTGTTGGTAATTGTTTGCCGAGAACAGGTGCAGGAATAGAGGCATTTGAGCTCATTGAGGCGTTCTAAAGCCTTTTGGTAGCGATCCTGATGTTTTGACTGAAAGGTGGGGGCTTCATCCCAGAAAAGGCCACATGCGAGCAATTGGGACTGAATGAGCTGATCAGCCCCAAGGATGCATCTAGGGGTATCCAGATCTTCTATTCTGAGCAGCCATTTACCACCATTTTTACGGGCATCTAACCAGCTTCCTAGGGCAGCGACCAGCGATCCCGCATGGAGTGGTCCGGTAGGCGAGGGGGCAAATCGCCCGCGATAGCCGTCGGCTGGGGATGAAGGGTTTTTGAGCTTGGACACAGCTAAAATCATCTCATGGCTTTACCCCGTTTTGTACATCTCCGCATTCATTCCGAGTTTTCGATTACGGATGGAGTTGTGCGCATTGATGATGCAGTAGCTGCAGCTGCCAAAGATGAAATGGGTGCCTTGGCTCTCACCGATTTAAGTAATTTATTTGGCCTAGTGCGGTTTTATACAGCCGCTCGCTCTGGTGGTATTAAGCCGATTGCCGGTGCAGATGTTTGGGTCAGTAATTCCCAAGATCCCGATCAACCTCATCGACTGTTATTGCTAGTACAAAACCATTCTGGCTACCTCAATCTTTGTGAGTTACTCAGTAGAGCCTCTTTGGATAATCAATCACGTGGTCGTGCCGAAGTAGATTCAGCTTGGTTTAGTGAACCTGCTGCAAAAGCGGAAGATAAGAAAGCCAATAGAACACTCTCTTACGGATTAATTGCACTGTCAGGTGCGCGTATGGGTGAGCTTGGTGTCGCATTGTTAGCAGGTCAAGAAGATCAAGCTAAAAGCGTGGTGAGACGTTATGAAAAACTCTTCCCCAAATCGTTTTACATTGAAGTGCAACGCGGTGGTCATCCGCAAGATGAAAAGCAACTTCAGCTGGTATGCCATTTAGCCAATGAGTTAGATCTACCGGTAGTAGCGACACACCCAGTGCAGTTTATGCAAAAGAGTGACTTTACAGCGCATGAGGCACGCGTTTGTATTGCTGAGGGTGAACTGCTGGGCAACCCGCGTCGTCAAAAGAAATTTAACGATCAGCAGTATTTCTTAACGCAAGCAGAGATGGAAAAGCGCTTTGCAGATTTACCAGCAGCTTTGGCGAACTCAGTTGAGATTGCGAAGCGTTGCAACTTATCTCTGGTTCTAGGTCAGCCACGCTTGCCAGATTTTCCGACGCCACCAGGCATCACGTTGGATGAGTATCTTTTAGCGCAATCTGAAGTTGGTCTCAAGCGTCATATGGAGCGCAACTTTCCAGACCCAGAAGAGCGGGCTAAGGAGATGTCTCGTTATCACGAGCGCTTAGTGTTTGAGGTTAAGACGATTTCTCAAATGGGCTTTCCTGGTTACTTCTTGATCGTTGCAGACTTTATTAACTGGGCTAAAAACAATGGCGTCCCTGTCGGTCCGGGTCGTGGCTCAGGCGCAGGTTCTTTAGTGGCTTACTCTCTCGGCATTACCGATCTCGATCCACTCCGTTACAACTTACTCTTTGAGCGTTTCTTGAATCCAGAGCGGGTATCAATGCCCGACTTTGATATCGACTTTTGTCAGCACGGTCGTGACCGTGTGATTCAGTACGTGAAAGATAAATACGGTAAGGATGCTGTCAGTCAAATTGCGACTTTTGGCACGATGGCTGCCAGAGCAGCGATTCGGGACGTGGGCCGGGTTTTAGAGCAGGGCTATAACTTTGTTGACGGGATTGCGAAGCTTGTCCCCAATAAGCCAGGTCAATACATGACCATTGAAATAGCGAAAAAGGAAGAGAAGCAATTAGCCGAGCGTGAAAAGAATGAAGACGAGGTCCGTCAATTACTCTCATTGGCGCAGCAACTCGAGGGCATGACGCGTAACGTTGGCATGCATGCTGGTGGTGTTTTGATTGCCCCAGGTCGACTGACAGATTTTTGTCCGCTGTATACCCAAGAGAGCAAAGATCAAGATAGTAGCTCTGTCATTAGCCAATTTGATAAGGATGATGTTGAAGCTATTGGCCTAGTGAAGTTTGACTTCTTAGGTCTTACGACGCTCACTATCTTGGCGGCAGCAGAGCGCTGGATTAAAGCGCTGCATGCTGACCGTAAGGATTGGAGTATTAGCGATATTCAACTCGACGATGAGCGAGCTTTCGACGTATTGAAACGGGCGAATACGGTTGCGGTATTCCAGCTAGAAAGTCGCGGCATGCAAGGCATGCTGCGCGATGCTAAGCCTGACCGCTTTGAAGACATTATTGCGTTAGTGGCCCTGTATCGTCCTGGTCCGATGGATTTGATTCCAGACTTTATTGAGCGTAAGCACGGTCGTCAAAAAGTAGAGTATCCAGATCCGCGTATTGAACCCGTTCTGCGTGAAACCTACGGCATCATGGTGTATCAAGAGCAGGTGATGCAGATGGCACAGATGATCGGTGGCTACTCACTTGGTGGTGCCGATATGCTCCGCCGTGCTATGGGCAAGAAAAAGCCAGAAGAGATGGCACAGCATCGCAAGATCTTTAGTGATGGTGCAAAAGCAGGTGGTATCTCCGAAGGAAAGGCTAACGAGATCTATGACTTGATGGAGCGTTTTGCGGGGTATGGATTTAATAAATCTCATGCTGCTGCCTATGCTCTCTTAGCTTATCAAACTGCTTGGCTCAAAGCCTATTACCCTGCTGAATTCATGGCAGCCAACTTATCGCTCGCGATGGATGACACCGATAAGGTGAAGATTTTGTATGACGATTGTTTGACAAACCAAATTCGGGTGTTCTCGCCCGACATCAATACGGGTGTCTATGAGTTCACGCCCTTGCGGGCACCCGATGCTGCGCCTGATGCGCCGATCAGTCATATTCGCTATGGTTTAGGAGCGGTTAGGGGTACTGGTGAGTCAGCGATTGAAGCCATTGTCAAAGCACGCGAAGCCGATGGACCATTCAAGGACCTGTTTGATTTCTGCGCTCGTGTAGATCGCAGACAAGTGAATCGGCGTGCCATAGAAGCACTGATGCGTGCAGGTGCGTTTGATAGCCTCTACAAGGATTCCCTAGTAGCTGGCGGCAATCTCTATGACATTCGCTCTACCTTGCTGGCTTCTTTGGCAAGAGCGATTGAAGCGGCTGAACAGGCAGAAGCCTCGATTCATCAGGTAAGCTTATTTGAGGTTGCTGGCGAGGATCATCAACATCAGCCTGAGCTGGTACGCGAGCCTATTTGGTCTGAGAAAAAACGTCTCCAAGAAGAAAAAACGGCTTTAGGACTGTGTTTGACTGGTCATATGTTTGATGCCTACCGCGAAGAGACCTCTCATTTCATTCGCCAGCCATTAGCGAAAATTACCGAAGGCAAAGATCAACTGATTGCCGGTATTGTGACATCGGCACGTATGTTGACAGGCCAACGCGGCCGCATGATGATTGCGACGATTGACGATGGTACTGCCGCGCTAGAGGTCACTTTGTATAGCGAGGTCTATGAGCCCAATCGTTCCTGGCTAAAAGAAGATGAGCTCCTGATTGCTAAAGTAAATGTGACGCCAGATAAGTTCTCTGGTGGCATGCGAATTGTGTCTGAGGCGGTCATGGATATTACTGGGGCGCGGATGCGCTTTGCGCGCAATGTGCATGTAAACCTGGATTCAGCGGTAGACATCAGAATGCTGCGTAGTCAAATTGGACCTTACCTCATGGCCAATCGCACCCGAGACCCGAAGCTTGGTGCGCCTGTGCCAAGCCCCAATACAAATGATGGAGTAAAAGGTTTGATGTTGACGGCAGCTGTGACTACAAGTGGCGGTGCTTGCTTAATGCAGTTCCCAGAAGAGATGCGCATTTATCCGGATGACGCCTGCTTGCATAGTCTCAATCAATTGCTGACTTCAAAACAAAAAGACCCTGTGCAAGTTCAGTATCACTAGCCTTTATTTTCTTTCTAAGATCTTTTCTACTGCCTCAATGACTTGAGTGGGTTCTAGTAGGTCCAAGCATTCGCTATTACTATCTGCGCGATCTAAACAACCAGCCTTACGACACGGTACACATTCCCCGGGGCCTTGCAAGATGGTGATGTTACCAACTGTTTGTGTGCGAGCGCGTAATTGATAAGGTTGCACGCCAATAAAGCCATTGGGCCATGGGCCAAAATTGGTGGGTGGTGTAGCGCCAAATAAAGTAATGATTGGCGTATTGCAGGCTGCTGCTAAATGGGTGATGGAAGTATCTACTCCAATATACAAACTAGCTGCACGCAATAAAGATCCTGCTTGAGGGATAGATAGTTTGCCCGCAGTATCAATCACCTTTTGGCGAACGTTGAGTTCTAACAAGGATAGGATGTCATGGTTTAGTTGCAAGTCTTGTTTTGCTGGTGAAGCGCTTAGCACCACCTGAAAGCCACTATTGACTATATGAGTAATGAGCTTCTGCCAATAGCCAAGAGGCCAGCGTTTGTAGGCTGTCAGAGGGCCTGGATGAATCACGACATAGGCTTGAGTCAGTTTGCTGGCAATGACTGGTGTCAAAGGCTCGCCAATAGGCGGTGTGACATTAATCGGGTTTGCAAATAAATCGCTAGGGTTTCTGAAGAACACTTCCAGTAGGCGCAGCTTTTCAGCAATGACATGCTGTGTAAAGTAATCTACCTCAACGGTATGCATTGAAATGAATTTTTTCCAAGCATTTTGCTTATTTGCATTACTTTGCTTGCCTTGAGGATGTCCACCCAAAACGCCTACTCTACGAAATGCAGCAACCAAGCCATATAAGTAAGCACGATCGCTTGGCTGAGTCACAAAGGCGAGGTCATAACGCTGAAAGAGTTGGTTAAACAATGAGAGGTATTCGCCAAACCCAGGTCGGTCAGAGGTTTCAATAATCTGGTCAATATCTGGATTACCCTTGAGCATATCGAGCTTGCCCTTGTATCCCAGAAAATGAAATTCAGCATCGGGCCACAGTTCACGCGCTTTGCTAATTAATGGTGTTGTGACCAGTACATCGCCAATTTGCCGAGTCGCAATGAATAATACTTTTTTGGGCTTTAGGGTGGAGAAGTTGGTCATATGGATCGCTTACATTGCCTTTGCCAAAATCTTTTCACGCACACGTCGCGCATTTTCAGCAGCATTGCTCTGATCATGAATTTGATGAAAGAGATGCAATACTTCGGTAGACCATGATCCTGATTTGCGCTTGATATGATGCCGCTGTAAACGAAATACAAAGTCAGCATCCTCGTGACCCCAGCCGGTCATGGTCTCGTCAAAGCCATCAATTGCTTGCGCATCAGTTTTCCAGCAAGCCATGTTGCAACCCTTAATACGACGCCAAACAAATTTTTTATAGTCACGCCAAGAACCATTGCCGAGTTTGATTTTGAGCGGCCAGTATTTATTAATACCAGCATTTAGACGGTACTCCAAAAGCTTGGAGATAAATAGCTTAAAGTCCCAGCGGGAAGTGGCTAGTAACTCTTGTGTTAGTTTTTCATTGAGCAGGACTCGGCTACCAGTAACGAGAAAACCCTTTTGTGCAAGCTCGCGATGACGAGCAACAAAATCCGGCTGAACCAGGCAGTCTCCGTCTAAAAAGATGAGGTAATCACCTTTAGCTGCTTCAATCGCTTGGTTGAGAATTTTGGTTTTTCGAAAACCTTGATCTTCTTGCCAAAGGTGCGTTATTGAAAGTGAATGCGTTGATTGAAAGGCATCAATGATTTGTTTAGTGCTCTCAGTTGACCCATCATCGGCGATGATGATTTCAAAATGATGGTCTGTTTGAGTAGCTAGCGATTCTAGGCAGAGCTTCAGGGCTTGCGGCCAGTTATATGTAGCCAGCAAAATCGAAATCATTTACGCGCTTCCTGATGGAGATGCCAGAGCTTGATGTAGCGGTAATATGTTCCCTGACCATTGGAGATGGCTAAGGCAAATCCTTGACCCCCATCCAAAAATCCAGCGCGAATAATATAAGTACGTATAAATGCCCAGATGCCGTGTATGACTGCTTTTAAGGGGCTACTTGTTTTGCCTTGGGCAAACGCTTGCTCAGCAGAGGCTGTGGAATAACGATCCAGTTTTTGCAGCACCTGAGAGTAGTTCATGAAACTGTAGTGCAGCATGGGGTTTTCTAGCTTTGCGACAGCGCCATTGGGAATGAGTCGCTCATGAACTAAATCATCTGAGAAGCGGGCAGTGCCTCGCTTAAAGAGCCGGTCTACGTAATCTGGGCTCCACCCAGAGTGGCGAATGAAGCGGCCGCAGTACCAAGACAGTCTGGGAATGGCAAAACAATTGATCTGGGGGCTATGGTGAACTGCTGTCACAATTTCTGACCTGAGTGCAGGGGTGAGTCTTTCATCGGCATCTAGGGACAAAACCCAGTCACCCGTAGCCAAGTCCAAAGCGCGGTTCTTTTGGGGACCAAAACCGGGCCAATCCGAGGGCTGAGCAATCGTCGCGCCATACTTTTGGGCGATTTCTAGGGTGTGGTCAGCGCTGTTGGTGTCGACCACCACAATCTGCTGGGCAATGCCTTCCAGGGAGGCTAGACAGTCGTCTAAATTGGCCTCTTCATTGCGGGTGATGAGTATGACTGATAAGGTGGGCATAATTGATTATATGAATGCAAAAGACCGGACCGCTCTAAATCGCTTAATTACCTATCTTAAGCCCCATATTGGGCTGATTATCGGCTCTTTGTGCGCTATGGCGCTCGTCGCTGGAGCTGAGACATCAATCCCAGCATTAATGAAGCCTTTGTTAGACGAGGGATTTACTGGGCAGTTCAATAGCAAATTATGGCAAATCCCAGTCTTTTTGGTTGGCCTGGCTTTAGTACGCAGCTTGGCTCAATTTTTATCCAATTATTTACTCACGCGTGTTATTAATGCCGTCTTGCTTAAGTTGCGAGTTCAAATGTTTCATTCCATGCTGAACTCGGGTACCGCTTTCTTTCAAAAAAATTCTGCTTCTACATTAATTAACGGGATTGTGTTTGAAGTTAATGGTGTTCTATCTGTGATGGGTGGAATGTTGATTACCTTAGTGCGTGACTCGCTGACTGTTATTGGTTTAATGGGCTATTTGATTTATCTCAATTGGAAACTCACGCTGGTTGTACTCATTATTTTCCCGATCATTGCATTTATTATGAATCGAGTTAACCGTCGCTTAAGATCGCTTAACCGCGAACAACAAAAACTTACCAGCTCTCTGGCATATATTGTTGAGGAAGTGGCGGCTGGTTATAAGATGGTCAAAGTTCATGGTGCACAAGAATATGAAATGGGACGTTTTAAACAAAAAGCAGAGCGCTTACGCCAGTTTGCTTTGAAGTCAGCTGTAGCGGGGGGTCTTAACCAGCCCATCACACAATTAGTTGCCTCTATGGCGCTGTCTATCGTATTGGTAATTGCCTTGATGCAGTCTGCCACTGAAGGTACTACAGTTGGCGGTTTTGCAGCTTTTATTACCGCAATGATGTTAGTGATCTCTCCTTTAAAGCACCTTGCTGATATTAATCAACCACTGCAACGCGGCCTTACTGCCGCAGAAATGGTTTTTTCTTTAATGGATGAGCCTTTTGAAGAGGCTGAAGATCGTAAGTTGAATATGAAGCCTTTGGATAAAGCCAAAGGTGCAATCCGATTTGAGAAGGTGGGTTTCTCATACCAGCAAGAGGCGGGGCGTAAAGATGCATTGACCAATATTGATCTCACGATCAAGCCTGGCGAAATTGTTGCGTTTGTTGGACCTTCTGGTGGGGGCAAGTCAACCTTAGTCAACTTACTGCCTCGATTCTTTAAGCCAACCAGTGGCCATATTTACTTAGACGACTTGCCCTTAGAGGATATTGTGCTGGCGGATGTTCGCAAGCAACTTGCCTTTGTAAGTCAGGATGTCATTTTATTTAATGACACGATTGCTGCCAATGTAGCGTATGGCGCGGCCAGTGAAGAGGGTGTTGATCGTGGTCGGGTGATCGAGGCTTTAGAGGGGGCCAACTTGAGCGCCATGATTCGTGAGCTTCCCGAGGGGATTGATTCGATGGTGGGTGATAACGGCAACCGTTTATCTGGCGGCCAACGTCAGCGTTTGGCAATTGCTCGAGCTATCTATAAAAATGCGCCGATTCTGATTTTGGACGAGGCTACTTCCGCCTTGGATTCTGAATCAGAGCGTCAAGTGCAAGATGCTTTAGAAAGATTAATGGCTGGTAGAACTACCTTGGTGATTGCGCACCGCCTCTCCACGATTGAGCATGCAGACCGAATTGTCGTTTTAGAGCACGGTAAGATTGTGGAAAACGGCTCACATGAAGAATTGATCAAGCAAGATGGACTGTATGCCAACTTACATCGCATTCAATTCTCTAATGCGTAAGCTTGCTTCAATAGTCTGGATCCTTAGCTCAGAACGATATCGTATTGTTCTTGGCGGAAGCTACCTTCTGCCTGGAGCGTAATCGGTTTTCCAATGAAATCGCCCAACTGCGCCAAGAATTGATTTTCTTCCTCAAGAAAGAGGTCAATCACGTCTGGTGCCGCTACGATCCGAAATTCTCGCGGATTAAATTGACGATGCTCACGCACAATCTCACGCAAGATCTCATAGCAAATCGTTTGTGCCGTTTTGATTTCACCTTTACCCATACAGGTAGTACATGGCTCACAAGTAATATGAGCCAGCGATTCACGAGTGCGCTTGCGAGTCATTTCTACCAAGCCTAATGCTGAAAATTCACTTACAGATGTACGAGCGTGATCACGCTCCAAATTCCGCTTCAGTTCATGCAATACCGATTCTTGATGATCTTTGCCTATCATGTCGATAAAATCAATAATGATGATGCCGCCTAGGTTGCGTAAGCGCAGTTGCCGAGCAATGGCCTGAGCTGCCTCAAGATTAGTTTTAAATACCGTGTCATCCAAATTACGGGCGCCTACATAGCTACCAGTGTTGACATCAATCGTTGTCATTGACTCTGTTTGATCGATCATCAGGTAGCCACCGGATTTCAGATCAACACGTCGACCTAAGGCTTTATTAATTTCGGCATCGACATCAAATAAATCAAATAGGGCGCGTTCGCCACGATGCAAAGTGAGCTTGCCTAATAAGTTAGGCATATATAGATTGGCGAAGCCTTTGAGCTTCTCAAAATTCTCTGCCGAGTCGACCCGAATTTGAATTGTTTCTTCGCCAGCAACATCGCGTAATACCCGCTCAGCCAAGCTTAGGTCTTGGTAGAGTAGGCTAGGCGCAGCTTTATGCTTCATTGCTTCACGAATACTTTCCCAAGTGGTTCTGAGATAGCGCATGTCATGTTGCAATTCGGTATCTGAAGCATCTTGGGCGCTGGTACGCACGATGATGCCGCCTTTTTCATCTTCAGCCATGAGTCCAGCCAGACGAGTTTTAATTGCTTCACGCTCTTCTGGTTGATCAATTCGTTGGGAGACGCCGATATATTTTTCGGTAGCGGTATCGGTTCCTGCGGGAGGTAAGTAAACTAAGTTACGCCCTGCAATACTGAGTTGGGTCGTCAGACGTGCGCCCTTAGTGCCTAAGGGGTCCTTCAAGACTTGGACTAATAAAGTCTGACCTTCAAATAGTAATTTTTCAATCTGGGGCTGCGGATTGCTTTGGGTGATGTCAGCAACGTGCATAAACGCAGTACGCTCCAAACCAATTTCAATAAAAGCAGACTGCATACCTGGTAATACGCGCACAACTTTTGCAAGGTAAATATTTCCAACAATTCCACGTTGACGAGTTCTCTCAATTTGCAGTTCCTGAACCGCACCTTGCTGTATTAAAGCAACCCGCGTCTCTTGCGGAGTGATATTGATGAGTATCTCTTCATTCATATGCAGTTAATTTGAGCGCGTTTGAGTAGTTGAGCAGTTTCATAAAGGGGAAGTCCCATGATACCGCTATAGCTACCCTTGATCGAGGGGATAAAGGCGCTTCCGCCACCTTGAATACCGTAGGCGCCAGCCTTACCAAAAGGTTCTCCGCTGGCAATATAGGTGTTGATTTGTGATTCCGACAGGACGGCAAACTGAACCTCAGATACTTGCAATAAAAATACCGGTGATTCTTCAGGCGTGATCGTCAGTGCCACCCCAGTGAATACCCCATGGGTTTTACCACTCAACATTCCCAGAATACGAGTAGCGTCGGCAACATCAGAGGGTTTTCCGAGAATTTCACCATCGGGATGATTGGGAAGACTCACCGTGGTGTCTGCACACAAAATTGGCGCCCAAGGTAAGCCACTCTTTTTCCAGCGCTCTAGTGCAACGGCGCTTTTCGCTAAGGTCACTCGCTCTACATAAGCAGGTGCTTTTTCATGGGGGAGGGGTATTTCAATGCTTTCAACATCTTCACCCACTTGAGGAAGGAGCATTTCAAAGTGCACCCCTATTTGTTTTAAGAGCTCTTGACGACGTGGACTTTGAGAGGCGAGATAAACAAAAGAATACACAGCATTACTCACGGTGATAGGGATGACCTTGAAGAATAGTCCAGGCACGATAGAGTTGCTCAACCAGCAACACTCTAGCCATCGCATGTGGCAGTGTGAGGCTAGAGAGACGCCACATCGCTTGTGCATGCGTTTTGAGCTTGGCATCTAGACCATCAGCTCCACCAATTAAAAAGGTAATATCAAAACCTTCTTGACGCCAGCTTGCTAACTGAGTAGCTAGATTCTGGGTGGTTTGATCTTTACCGCGCTCATCTAGGGCAATGACGCGTGAGCCCTTTGGAACAGCTGCTAAGATTTTGACTGCTTCTTTTGCTGGGGTGAGATCAGGTTTGATTTCTTTAATCTCAATACTACAATCCGCTGGCATGCGTTTGATGTAGTCTTGAGTTGCCGTTGCAACCCAATCGGGCATCTTGTGACCAACTGAAACAATGGTTAAGCGCATTGGCTAAGTGGCGTGAATAAAAAAATTACTCGTCATCTTCGGATTCGCTTGCTTTAGCTAGGCCTTTGGCACTAGCCAATTTGACGCGCACCGGTTTGGCGCCCCACATACCTTCCAGTTGATAGTAAGAGCGCAACATCGGCTGCAAAATATGAACCACAATATCACCGCAGTCTACGAGCACCCATTCACCAGTCTCTAAGCCTTCGATAGAGATCACTTCACCACCTTTGGCATTGACCTCTTCTTTGACAGACATCGCTAAAGACCGTGTTTGGCGATTGCTGGACCCTGTAGCAATGATGACGCGATCAAATAACTCGCTGAGTTTGGTGGTGTCATAAACGCGAATATCCTGCGCCTTAACATCTTCTAGGGCATCAATAATGACGCGTTGTAATTTACGTAAGTCCATGGTGTCTATGCAATATCTTTTAGTGTTGAGCTTGATCTTAGCTTGATTACTGGTACAAGCCCAGATTTGTAATGATTTCTAGTGTTTGTGATGGAATTTGCTCAGACTCAATAGAGCTTCGAGCAGGTGACTGAAGGCGACTTCTGAGGTCGGTAGAGGAGAGGTCTACTGCAAGACCTTCATCAATGTAGATGAGGCCAGCCGCTTGATTTTCAAGAGCTGCTGGATCAAAAGTTTGGCGGGTATCGAGCAATTCTTGAATTTCAGGGCTCATCTCAGCCATGAGATCATAGTTTGGTCGGCTGGCTACTGCGAAATGCATGTACTGAAACAACTCGCGCCAAGCAACCCAAGTTGGTAGGTGAATCAACGAGTCCACTCCAGTCAACCAAATTAAGCTAGCTTGGGAGCCAAAGCGTTCACGTAAGGATTTGGCAGTATCAATACTGTAACTCGGACTAGCACGCTCAATCTCTATGCGATCAATACCGACTTTTGTGGGTATCTTTAAATATGAAAGTGCCTTGGCTAAATCAATACCGGCAGCCTCAGTGAGTTGATAACGAATTTCAGCGGCTGTAATGTTCGAGCCCTTCTGCCATGGTTCACCACTGGGTATGAGAAGTAGCTCGTCTAAGTGCAACTTTTTTGCAAAATGACTCGCTAATCTGAGATGCCCTATATGGGGCGGATCAAAGGTACCACCCAGGATGCCAATTTTTTTACGAGCGCTCAAGCTAACCAATCACGTGGTTTGAGGTAATAGTCATACAGCTTAGCTTCTGGTGTCCCGGGCTTGGGCTGATAGTTGTACCACCACTGCACTACTGGGGGCATGGACATTAAGATGGATTCGGTGCGACCACCTGAGTGCAAGCCAAAGATCGTACCGCGATCAAAGATGAGGTTGTATTCCACATAGCGACCACGTCGGTACTCTTGGAATGCTTTTTCTTCAGCGGTAAAGGTATCTTGATAGCGGCGTTCAACGATTGGCAGGTAAGCATTAATAAAGGCATCCCCTACTGCACGGGTCATTGCAAAACTTTTCTCAAAGCCCAGTTCGTTGAAATCATCAAAGAAAACGCCACCAATGCCACGGGGTTCTTCACGATGTTTCAAGTAAAAATACTCGTCACACCAGTTTTTAAGGCGAGGGTAGAGCTCTGCTCCAAATGGATCAAGAGCATCTTTTGCAGTTTGATGAAAGTGTTTGCAATCCTCATCAACGCCGTAGTAGGGTGTGAGATCAAAACCGCCACCAAACCACCAGACGGGTTCTTGATCTGGGGCTTGCGCAATAAAGCAGCGCACATTCATATGGGTAGTCGGAACTTTGGGATTATTAGGGTGGAAGACTACTGATACTCCCATCGCTTCAAAGCTGCGACCGGCTACTTCGGGACGGTGATGTGAAGCTGAGGGTGGCATTTGATCACCTCGAACATGAGAGAAGCCAACCCCACCCTTTTCGAGGATACTGCCACCATCTAGAGTGCAGGTGCGACCATAACCTTTGAGCTTGCTATCTTCAGGTTTATGCCATTCGTCTGCAGCAAAGGCCTTGCCATCTAATGCACTCATGGCATTGGTGATGCGATCTTGTAGCCCTAAGAAATAATCTTTTAAGACTGCGATATCAATTTGAGTATGTTGAGTTGACAAAGGTGCTCTTACTTTCATTTAAGTGCGCGATAGCCAATATCTTTGCGATATTGCATGCCATCAAATTCGATTTGATTAATTGCATCGTAAGCTTTTTGTTGGGCGCCGCGAACAGTATCCGCCAAGCCGACCACGCAGAGCACCCGTCCACCAGACGTCACTACTTCGCCATCTTCTAGTTTGGTACCAGCGTGGAAGGTGATTTGATCTTCAGTGTCGACCGGAATGCCGGTAATGACATCGCCGTTACGAGGCGTGTCTGGATAGTTATGGGCAGCAAGTACTACGCCCAAAGCAGTGCGCCGATCCCACTCAAGTTCGACTTCATTCAACTTGCCATCTACTGCGTGATCAAGAGCATTTACGAGATTACTGCGTAAGCGCGCCATGATGGGTTGGGTTTCTGGATCACCCATGCGGCAATTGAATTCCAGTGTTTTGATTTTGCCGTCTGGAGTAATCATCAGGCCTGCATAAAGAAAGCCGGTGTAAGGCAAGCCATCTGCCTCCATACCTTTAACAGTGGGCATGATCACTTCACGCAATGCCCGTGCATGAATTTCTGGGGTCACAACAGGCGCAGGAGAGTAAGCGCCCATGCCGCCAGTATTGGGGCCTTGGTCACCATCTAATAAGCGCTTGTGATCTTGACTGGTTGCCAGCGCAAGAACATGTTTGCCATCTACGAGAACGATAAAGCTGGCTTCTTCACCGGTGAGGAATTCTTCAATGACAACGCGGGCACCAGCATTGCCGAGTTTGTTATCGGCGAGCATCATGTCCACTGCAGCATGTGCCTCTTCTAAGCTCATGGCTACTACAACACCTTTGCCAGCAGCCAAGCCATCAGCTTTAATCACAATCGGTGCACCCTTAGCGTCAATATAAGCATGAGCTTCTAGAGCGCTAGAAAATGTTTGGTAATCAGCCGTAGGAATGCCGTGACGTTTCATGAATGCTTTAGAAAAGTCTTTAGAGGATTCTAATTGAGCAGCCAGTTGAGTTGGTCCAAAAATACGTAAGCCATGATTACGGAAGACATCCACAATTCCTGCGGCTAATGGGGCTTCAGGACCAACAACCGTCAGGTGAATCTTTTCACGTTTCGCAAAATCAGCCAGCTCTTCTAATCCGGTAATCGGTAAATTCTCAATGCCAACAGCGGTTTGCTTGGCGGTCGCAGTACCACCGTTACCTGGCGCCACATACACTTTTTGCACTCGAGGAGATTGCGCCAGTTTCCAGGCTAAGGCGTGTTCGCGTCCACCAGATCCAACGAGAAGAATTTTCATAATAGAAGAGTTAGTAAGAGTTTAAAGAGCAGCGTTGGTAAAGACTTCTTGTACGTCATCTAAGTTTTCAAGTGCATCCAGCAATTTTTGCATGCTCTCCGCTTGATCACCTTCCAGTGCAATCTCTGTTTCTGGTCTCATGGCAACAGTCGCTAATTCGGCTTTTAATCCTGCTTGAGAAAGCGCATCTTGCACTTTAGGAAAATCTGGCACGGGAGTTAATACCTCAAGTGATCCATCATCGTGAGTGATCACATCATCAGCACCCGCATCTAAGGCAACTTCCATCAGTTGATCTTCGCTAGTGCCGGGGGCAAATAACATTTGACCGCAGTGCTTAAATAGAAAGGCAACTGAACCTTCAGTTCCCATATTGCCACCATTTTTATTGAAAGCATGGCGCACTTCTGCAACGGTGCGAGTGCGGTTATCGGTGAGGCAATCAACAATCACTGCTGCACCATTCATGCCGTAACCTTCATAACGAATCTCTTCGTAGCTCACTCCCTCTAAAGAGCCGGTGCCGCGCTGAATAGCTCGTTGCACATTGTCATTCGGCATGTTGGAATCTTTAGCCTTGTCAATCGCTAAACGTAAGCGAGGGTTAGCTGTCAGATCGCCGCCGCCTAATTTGGCAGCAACAGTAATTTCCTTGATGAGTTTGGTCCAAATCTTGCCGCGTTTTTCGTCTTGACGACCTTTGCGGTGCTGAATATTGGCCCACTTCGAGTGGCCGGCCATACGGGTAATTCCTTTTAATAATTTGGCTATAAGTCTCTATTTTAAGGGGTTCTATGCCCAAGGTAGGCGGCAACTAGGCAATTTTTGTTACACTCTCATGTCTTAGCAGTAACAAAGTATCAAATTGCGCAGAATTTCCACTGCAAACACCTGCCTCGGTGATGGAATTGGTAGACGTGCCGGACTCAAAATCCGGTGCCGCAAGGCGTGGCGGTTCGAGTCCGCCCCGAGGCACCATTTAACGGTCAATCAAGCCGTCAAATTTCTCCAAATACTATATTTCGTAAGTTTCGGCTTTCTCGCTCATTGCTTGCTCAACAATTTTCTTGGTGAGCGTGGGCGAGAAGAGTTCAATGAAGGTGTACACAAAAGATCTTAGGTAGGCACCTTGTTTAACTCCAATGTGCGTGACGTTGTTACCAAACAAATGACCTACGGGAATCACTTTGAGGTTGCGATCTCTTTCAGAGTCGTAGGCATGACCAGCAACAATGCCAATACCCATACCGGCTTCAACATAAGTTTTAATCACGTCAGCATCAATTGCTTCTAAGATGATGTCGGGTGTAATACTGCGTTGAGCAAAGGCCGCATCAATTTTGCTGCGGCCTGCAAATGCTTTGTCGTAAGTAATGATGGGGTACTTTGCAATTTCTTCGAGCGTTACTGTTGCTTGATTTAGTAGCGGGTGACTCAATGGCACCATGACGACGTGCTGCCATTGATAACCCGGTAGAGCGAGGACGCCAGGTGTATTGGCTATTCCTTCAGTAGCAATTGCGATATCAGCACGGTCATGACTTAGTAGCTCTGCAATCT
Source organism: Polynucleobacter sp. AP-Feld-500C-C5 (assembly GCF_018882265.1). Classification (NCBI taxonomy): domain Bacteria; kingdom Pseudomonadati; phylum Pseudomonadota; class Betaproteobacteria; order Burkholderiales; family Burkholderiaceae; genus Polynucleobacter; species Polynucleobacter sp. AP-Feld-500C-C5. The sequence continues at coordinate 28,221 of NZ_JACVOW010000026.1, forward strand.
GCCCAGGGCTACCTTGTTGAATACTGACGCGCACTTTTGGAAAGCGCTTAGTAAATTCAGTCAGCACTTTAGGGAGTGCATAACGAGCCTGGGTGTGGGTGGTGGCAATCACAAAGTTGCCTTGGTCTTGACTGGCAAAATCCTCGCCAACTCGCTTTAGTGTTTCCACTTCATCGAGGATTCGTTCTACCGAGCTTAGAATACGCTTGCCAGGCTCAGTGAGTGAGCGAATGCGCTTGCCGTGGCGACGAAAGATCTCCACACCCAATTCATCTTCTAGTTCGATGATGGCCTTCGATACGCCAGGCTGAGAAGTGAAGAGTGCTTTGGCGGCAGTGGTGAGATTGAAGTTTTGCCTAACCGCTTCGCGGACAAAACGAAATTGATGAAGGTTCATATAAGACTCCTATCTATATATCTAAAGAGATATAGGAATCTGATTCTATATGAATTTTTGGTCTTAGGCTTTAGAAACCCAACGTAAAGCAAGGAGCGCTAAAAGAAAGTAGAACATCGGTGGGACTAAGGCCGTCAAGAAGGTCGGCCATGCGCTTAACAAACCGACGTTGGAGAAAAGAGAATTAAATAGCTGGAAGCTCATCCCTAGCATGATTCCGCCAAACACTTTAATACCAACACTGCCTGCACGTACTTTTAAGTAAGCAAACGGGAGAGCTAGAGCCAGCATCACAAAAATGGTGAATGGGTAAACCACTTTTTTCCAAAAGGCAATGGCGTGACGTTGTATATCTTGCTTGTTATCTTGCAGGTGAATAATGAAACGACCTAAACTAACAATCGACATTTTTTCAGGGCTGATCAAGAGTACGTTCAAAATTTGTGGCGTGACTTCAGACTCTAAGGTCAGGGTAGGATGGGTTAATGTCCTCGAAGAAAAAACGGGGTTGAGTGGATCGGTCTGTTTGATTTCTTTGAAGCGTGTTTCGGTCACATCTTTTAATGCCCAAATTCCAGCTTCATCGAAATGACCTGATGGGGCGCTCCGAATCGATAGCAGATTGTAGTTATCGTTAAATTCATACATCCGAATATCACGAATCTCATTGTCTTTATCGACCTTACCCACATTCACATAGCGTACACCTGGTCGAACGGGACCGCTACCGTCCTCATCTCTGAGGCGATCTTTCACCCAAACGCCAGTCTTAAATTGCGCTGAGTAGCTAGTGCCTAAGGCCTTCATGCGAATTTGTTCTGACTTGCTTTCTGCATAAGGGCCGGCCCACTCACTCATGATGAGGGTTAGGAGTACCAGGGGCAATGAAATTTTGGTAAGCGTAATGAGGCCACGCTTGACATCAAGTCCTGCGATACGCAAGATGGTGAACTCAGATTGACTGGCTAACATGGCAAATACATAAATGCTGCCAATCAAACCTGCAATTGGAATAATTTCAGAAATACGGCTCGGCGCCTTCAGCAATACATGGAGTAATGCGATTGGTAGGGTGTAGCCACCTTGCACTGAGCCTAGCTCGCTCAAGATGTCAAAGAATAAGAAGAGGGCAACTAAGGCAAACAAGATGAAGCCAAAGGCCGCATAGATCTGCTTAGCTAAATAACGCTCATAAATATACGGAAAGAGCAGTTTCATTTGTGAGAAAAGGATGCGGGAAGTTGACGACGCCACCACCGAATGGATGGATTGATGCGATTGCGTATCAGTACATATGCAATCAAAAATGCCAAAAGATGAAAAGGCCAAATTCCGACAAACACACTGAACTTCCCTTGTGCAACAAAGTTTTGCGTGAGATTCAGTAGGTTGCTATAAATCAAATAAATAAGGACCGCATAAAACATCGCAGTGTAATTGCCTAAGCGGGGATTGACATACGCTAGTGGGATGGCAATCAGAACCAAGCCCAGAGCCATCAGTGGCAAACCTAGGCGCCAAAGGAGCTCTGCGCGATTGGCATTAAATGCTGTTGGATTATTGTCGTTCAGTAACTCGGAAACCGTTTTTTCTCGATCACGTGGGGCTGGCGCCAATGCTTCTTTGCTTCGGATCTTAGTGGTGTAATCATTGAACTCTAGGATTCTAAAATCTGGTGCAGTAGGCTGCCCTTCATAGCGCCGCCCATTATGCAAAACAATGGATTTTTCTCCGCCTTCGGCGTTTTGAATATAGCCAGTGGAAGCGACTGCAATACTGAGGCGCCCATTTTTATGGTCAGCTACGAATATATTTTTCACTTCACTTTTATCAACATCAAGCTCTTCAATAAAAAAGACGCGTTCTGCTCTGGCAGATTCTTTAAATTGGCCAGAAGTCACCATCGATACATCATCACGTTGCTGAAAGCGCTGGCTAATGAGGGTGGTTTCTCGATTAGCCCAAGGCCACACAAAAAGAGCCAGCAAGGCAATAATGATGATGAGTGGAGTAGCAAATTGCAAAATAGGGCGGATCAAGTTACTGATGCTTAATCCACTAGCAAACCAAACGATCATTTCAGAATCTTTGTACCAGCGCACTAAAACAATCAGTATGGCAACAAAGAGTGATACGGTTAATAAAACGGCAAGATAGCCTAGGGTAGCCAAAGAAATGAGAACGATGGCATCTTCAGGGTTAACGGAACCATTGGCTGCATATCCCAAAATTCGAATCACCAAAGTGGTGACCATGATGGTGACCAAGACCAAAAAGACTCCGCCTGTGGTAAAGCTAAGTTCGCGGCGAAGGGCTTCTTTAAAAATCATGAATGGTGATGGATGGGGCTGAACGCAGTTCTGGAGGTATATGGAAAGCCAAAAGGACTTATTTTGGTGTGGGAAAAATAGGTTAATCTCATGTCGGAGGATAATGGATAAACATCCTAGATTTCTATCTTTCGCCCTTGAATCGACCTAAAAATACTGCAATAGATTATGACAATTCAATTTAGCACCAAAATTTTCCCCCAAGCTGACCTGCAGAGTGCAAAACTGCTCAAACCGAGCCTCAAAACAATGCTGGCTCAAACTACAGATTGCCTCGTTTTGGGTTATTCCAAAGCTGACTTTGAAGGATTTGCGGGTAGTAAAGGTACCAAGGCTAAGGTCGGCGTTTTGGCGGAGTTAGATCTGTTCTTGGGCGGTTCAGTTAGTCACGCCAACGTTTTGGGCGATTTAGATAGCAAACAAGCCTCAGTTTGTTTATTGAGAGCGGATAAATCTTGGTCTGCGAATGCAGTCAAAGCTAAGCGGGTGCTATTACTCAGCATGGGTGATCTGCGCTTAACCGCCGATCAAAGTTTGACGGCTTATTCCAAAGTGGCACGTGCAGGATTAAAGGCATTGAGCGGTGGCTCAATTGAAAATGCAATTTGGTTTGCTCCGAGTTTTACGCTATCTAAAACATCTGAGAAGATTGCGCAAGAAGTGCGGCTCACTATTCAATATGCTGGCGATCAGGCTTATCGTTTTGGTGCGCGCCAACCGGCGATGAAATTTAAGGCGAAAGATAAGGCTGATACTTTTAAGCATTTGATCTTTGCAGGCAACAATGCTTGCGCCAAAGAATTAAAACTAGCGATTGAGCAGGGTGGTGCGATGGTTGAGGGGATGAACCTCGCCAAGGACTTGGGCAATCTTCCTCCTAATATTTGCACCCCAACTTATTTAGGTAAGACTGCGCAGGGCTTGGCTAAAAAGACTGCCCTGAAGGTTGAAGTGTTAGGACTCAAACAAATTGAAGCTTTGGGTATGGGCTCATTTTTGTCTGTTGCCAAGGGTTCTGAAACCCCGCCGCAATTTATCGTGATGCGTCACCAAGGTGGTAAAGCTGGAGAGGCTCCAATTGTCTTGGTTGGTAAAGGCATTACCTTTGATACGGGCGGCATTTCTCTGAAGCCTGGCGAAGCGATGGATGAGATGAAGTACGACATGTGTGGTGCCGCATCGGTTATTGGCACCTTGTATTCCGCCGCACTGATGAAGCTCAAGAAGAATGTGATTGGCGTAGTGCCTACCTGTGAAAATATGCCATCCGGTAGAGCGACACGTCCAGGAGATATTGTGAAGAGCATGTCAGGTCAAACCATTGAGATTCTCAATACTGATGCTGAAGGCCGTTTGATATTGTGTGACGCACTAACTTATGTGGAGCGTTTTAAACCTAAGGCTGTAATTGATGTAGCAACCTTAACAGGCGCCTGCGTCATTGCATTAGGACATGTGCATAGTGGCGTGTTTTCTGATGATGAAGTCTTGGTAGATGCTCTGACTAAAGCGGGTAAAGATTCCTTAGATACGGTATGGCGCTTACCTTTAGATGCTGCTTATCATGAGCAACTCAAATCCAATTTTGCGGATGTTGCCAATATAGGTGGACGCCCTGCAGGAAGTGTCACCGCAGCCTGCTTCTTATCGCGCTTTACTGAGAAGTACAAATGGGCTCACTTGGATATCGCCGGAACCGCATGGAAGAGTGGTGCTGCCAAAGGTTCAACCGGTCGTCCAGTTCCTCTCTTGGTGAATTTCTTGCTTGAGCAAAAGTAAGCTAGCCAATTTATATGGCGCGCATTGATTTTCATAGCAATGTAAGTGACAAGCTGGAATATGCCTGTCGCTTGACCCGCAAAATCTGGAGCGCCACACCAGAGGGTCAGCCGGTTCGACAGATTGTGATTGTCGGTGAAAAAGGGGATCTACAGAAGTTGGATGATTTGCTTTGGACTTTCAGTAGTACTGACTTTATGCCGCATTGTTATATTGACGATGAAGCCGCTGCAGAGACACCCATCATTCTCACAGATAACTTTGCTTCACCTTATCTAAGCACTATTCCGCATGCTGACGTGATGATTCATTTGGGTATGCGCATGCCGCAAGATGTGCCGGCTTTAGTAGAGCGCTTTCCGCGGATTGTGGAAGTCGTAACAGTGAATGAAGCGGAGCGCTTAGCAGGGCGCGAGCGCTTCAAGGCCTATCGTGAATTAGGTCATGAGCTCCATAACTTTGATCAATCCAAGAGTTAATTTCCATTTTTCATGTTGATCCATCCACAGTTTGATCCGGCAGCATTACGTATTGGATCCTTTGCGATTCACTGGTATGGCTTGATGTATCTCATGGCCTTTGCGCAATTTCTGTTGCTAGGTCGTCTACGCATTCGTACTCCTCGTTATCAGGCTTTGGGCTGGACCTATAAAGATCTAGAAGATTTATTATTCGCAGGTGTATTGGGTGTAGTGCTTGGAGGTCGCTTGGGTTATACCCTTTTTTACATGCCGAGTTTTTACCTTGCCAACCCATTGAGTATTTTGAAAATCTGGGAAGGTGGCATGTCTTTCCATGGCGGTCTCTTGGGTGTTCTGGTGGCCTTATGGTGGTTTGCAAAGAAACGTCAGACGACTTTTTTTGTAGTGAGTGATTTGGTGGCACCTTTGGTTCCCTTTGGATTGGCATTTGGGCGCTTAGGTAATTTTATTAATGGCGAGTTGTGGGGTAGGCCAACCGATCTTCCTTGGGCAATGGTTTTTCCCTTGGTGGATTCCATTCCACGTCATCCATCACAAATTTATCAATTGCTGGGTGAAGGTGTTTTACTCGGAATTATTCTTTGGATGTATGCAAGTAAGCCTCGCCGGATTGGACGGATATCCGGATTATTTTTACTAGGCTATGGAGTCTGTCGTTTCTTGACTGAGTATGCTCGTGAGCCCGATGCTTTCTTGGGGCTCTTGGGCCTTGGCCTATCGATGGGTCAGTGGCTTTGTGTGCCGATGATCCTCTTCGGTATTTATCTCATGCGTCGTCATTCGACCCCCCTTATTTCTTAAAGGCTTCATCATATTGAGAATCCCTTTATCATTAATATAAAGTTAATGAAAATGCAGTTGATTTAATTGATTCATCCAGTAAGTAGTACTACATGGTTTATTGGATTTATTCACTGTTTTAATAGATAGGCTCCCATGCTGGAAAAGTTAGCAAAAGCGCGTTATTTTTCGCGTGTCACTGGCGCAGTAAACCGCCTCATTTCTGAGAGAGGCGAGTCTAATGCTGTAAGCATGGCGGATGATGTCATCAATAACTATCGAAAGCTTTCCAAAGATCAGCATTTGAAGTTTTTCACTTTCTTATTTGAAAAACTCAACCCAGATCCTGCTGCGGTGATGAGTGCAGCGCAAAACTTTTCTGCTGAAGCTAGCGCGCGTAATTACATCAAACTGCAGCGTGTTACTGAGCCTCCAAGGCAAGAATTATTTCGTCGCCTCAATCGCGCAAGCAATGGCACTGCAGCATTGGTAAGCATGCGGCGTGATTTATTGCAGCTACTAGAAAAGCAACCTGAACTCACAGCAGTTGATTTCGATTTACGCCACTTACTGTCTTCCTGGTTCAATCCTGGCTTTTTGAAGATGCATCGAGTGGATTGGAAATCCCCTGCTGAAGTCTTGGAGAAATTAATTCAACATGAAGCAGTGCATGCCATTGATGGTTGGGATGATCTACGCAGACGTTTGCAGCCTGATCGCCGTTGCTTTGCCTTTTTTCATCCGCAATTGCCTAATGAGCCACTGATTTTTGTTGAAGTAGCTTTGCTGCCTGAGATTCCCGCAGTGATTACTCCCCTAGTTGATAAGAAGGCGGAGACTGTTCATCAAAACTCCCAATACAAAGTCGCTGCGTTTTATTCTATTAGTAACTGCGAGCCTGGCCTGCGTGGCGTTTCGATGGGTAACTTTTTGATCAAGCGTGTTGCTGAGCAGTTGCATGCAGAGTTCCCTGGTCTGAAGACTTTTGTGACTCTCTCTCCCATTCCTGGATTTATTGATTGGGTTGCTGCGGGTGCAGATATCGGTGGCGACAAAACAGGAGTGCAATTAAAGCCAGCTATTCGTACTGCTCGGGAGCAAGCCCTGAATACGATGGGTCTTTCTAATCAGTCTTGGACTGAACGACTAGGTGCGGGATGGCATCCCGATAATGCGAGTGAAAAAGAAAAATCAGCCTTGCTTTGTCTGGCAAGTATTTATCTTGGCCTAGGGTCTGCTGGCAGAAATGGCAACCCAGTAGCCAAGTTTCATTTGGGAAATGGTGCGAAGTTGCATCAAATTAACTGGGCGGCTGATCTTTCTCGCAAGGGATTACGACAGTCAGCAGCCCTGATGGTGAATTATTTGTACGATTTATCCTCAGTTGAGGAGAATCATGAGCGATTTACGCAGGGTGAGATTGATTACTCCCGTGCGGTAGGTCGTTTAATGCAGCCTTAGATAGCCATAAATGCAGGATTTTGGAGTAGAAGCTCTAAAGCAGAATTTAGAGAGCATTCCCTTTAGAATGGGAAGAAACTGGACAGTAGTAAGGCTCAGCAAAGCATTCAGTAGTGAATAATTGACGTAAATAACTTACAAACAATAGCCAAATAGGCTTGTGGAGGAGACATCATGATTCAGCAAACATTAAAGGGTTTTTTCAGAAAAGCTCTATTTGTCGTTTGTTTTGCACCATTAGCTGTAATGGCTCAAGAGTGGCCTAATAAACCCATTACATTTGTGGTTCCATTTCCAGCCGGCGGTGGAACAGATGCATTTGCAAGACCTTTGGCTGCTCAGCTTACTAAGCAGTTGGGCAAGCAAATCGTGATTGATAACCGTGGTGGCGCAGGTGGTACATTGGGCGCATCTATTGCAGCAAAAGCGGCACCAGATGGCTACACATTTTTTATGGGCGCTGCTCATCACGCCATCGCCCCAGCAATGTATCCCAACCTAGACTACGACATTGAAAAGAGTTTTATTCCAGTAGCGATGGTTGCAAATCCACCGCAAGTGATTGTGGTGAACCCAAAGAACGTGCAAGTGAAAGATCTTAAAGAGTTCATTGCACTTCTTAAAAAGAATCCTGGCAAGTTTAACTATGCGAGTGCTGGTAATGGCTCTTCACACCACCTGGCTGGCGAGCAATTTAAAATGCTAACCAAGACTTTTATTACCCATATTCCTTATCGTGGCGCAGGACCAGCAATGCAAGACCTGATTGCTGGTCAAGTAGATATTGAATTTGATGGCTTGGGTTCTTCTGCTGCACAGATCAAGAATGGTTCAATTGTGGCCTTAGCAGTAGCATCACAAAAGCGCGCACCTGGCTTTCCAAACGTCCCTACTGCTGCTGAGGCTGGCTTAGTGGGCTATGAGGTTTCTACTTGGTATGGTTTGTTTGCTCCCAAGGGAACGCCACAGCCGATCGTTGACAAAATGATTGCAGAAGTACAAAAGGCTATTAATACACCGGACATGAAGACGATCTGGACTAACAATGGTTCTGATACGCCTAATTTATCCGGCGATGCATTTGCAAAATTTATTAATGCAGATATAAAGCGTTGGGCTGCGGTTGCTAAAGCTTCTGGCGCTAAGTTGGATTAAGATCGCTTCCCTAAAATGTTTGTTTGATCAGAGGTTCTAATGAATTTGTATTCAGTATTGGAAAAAGGTTTTCCAAAAGATAAAAAAGCCTGCGCTATCGAAACGCATGATGGCCTCTATTACTCTTGGGGGGACCTAGAGCGCGCTACTGCGAAGATGGCCAATCTGCTGAAGAGTTTGCAGTTACCAGCCGGTTCGCGCATAGCAGTTCAGGTTGAAAAATCTCCTGAAGCACTTTTTCTATATTTGGCTACGATTCGTGCCGGTTATGTGTATTTGCCTCTGAATACAGCTTATCAAGCTGCTGAGATGCAGTACTTCATTGAGAATGCTGAGCCTGCAGTAGTGGTTTGCAGCGGAAAAAATTTCTCTTGGGTATCTCAGGTTGCTTTTAAGGCTGGAACCAAACAAGTATTTACTTTAAATGAAGATCGTTCTGGAACATTGTTGGAGCGTGCTGGTAGCTTAAGCGACACCTTCAAGACGGTTGCCACGAAAGATGATGATTTGGCTGCAATCTTGTATACCTCCGGTACTACTGGTCGTAGTAAGGGCGCGATGCTAACCCATCAGAATTTATATAGCAATGCACAGGTCTTGCAAAAGTTTTGGGGTTGGGTAAAAGGCGACGTACTCTTGCACGCATTACCCATCTTCCATGTGCACGGTTTGTTTGTAGCAGCTCATGGCGCATTAATTAATGGCAGCAAGATGATTTGGTTGCCACGTTTGGATGTTACGCAGCTAATGCATCATATGCCTCAATCGACTGTGATGATGGGCGTACCGACTTTCTATGTACGTTTGCTTGCTGATAAAGGCTTCACCAAGAAAGTGGCGCGCAATATGCGCTTATTTATTTCTGGTTCCGCCCCATTGCTTACAGAGACATTTAATACCTTCAAGGATGTCATTGGCCAGCCTATTTTAGAGCGCTATGGCATGAGTGAGACCGTGATGTTGGTTTCTAATCCATATAAAGGTGCCCGCGTAGGGGGTTCTGTTGGTTTGCCATTGCCTGGCGTTAAAGTACGTGTGGTGAATGAAGACAATAAACCTTGTGGTGTTGATGAGATCGGTAGCATTCAAGTTAAAGGTCCGAATATATTTAAGGGTTACTGGCGCATGCCTGAGAAAACCGCCGAAGAATTTACTAAGGATGGCTGGTTCAAGACAGGTGACGTTGGTCGCTGGGGTGGTGATGCCAATGGCGGTAAAGCACCTAAGGATTACTTATGTATTGTTGGCCGCAGCAAAGATTTGATTATTTCCGGTGGCTATAACGTTTATCCAAAGGAGATCGAAAGTTTTATAGATGATATGGATGGCGTTGATGAGAGCGCAGTGATTGGTATTCCGCATCCTGACTTTGGTGAAGCTGTCATGGCTGTGGTGGTAGCCAAGCCTGGAGCTAAGTTAAATGCTGAAGCGATGATTGCCACCTTGAAAACCCAAATTGCTAATTTCAAGATACCAAAGCGTTTAGAAATTGTTTCTGACTTGCCACGTAACGCTATGGGTAAAGTGCAAAAGAATATTCTGCGTCAGCAATACACTGCATAATTAAAAGCCAAATGCCTTGCGGCTTTCATTAAACATGAAGACTGCAAGCATTAATAGCATCACACCAAAGATGCGTTTGAGTTGAGCAACATTCAACTTACGCGCCATCTTTGCTCCAAGTGGAGCAGTGAAAATACTGATCGCCACAATACAGGCCACTGCTGGGACATATACAAAACCCAGAGATCCTGAGGGCAGGTTAGGGTGATCCCAGCTGCCATACATATAGCCAATAGTGGCGGCTGCAGCGATTGGAAATCCTAAGCCAGAAGAGGTGGCCATAGCGGTGTGGGGTTTAACATTGCACCACAGCATAAATGGCACGGTGATAAATGCACCTCCTGCACCAACTAAGCTGGCTAAGCTACCCGCAAATGCCCCAAAAGAAAATAAACCTAGACTGCCTGGCAACTCTCGTCCTGCGCTTGGTTTTTTATTCAGAATCATCTGAATAGAGCTATACACAATAAAGATGGCAAAGAAGAGTGATAACCAAGAGGTGTTGAGTGCTTCAAAGATTTCACTGCCGCCAATCAAACTGCCAATCACTAAACCTGGGCTCAAGGCGGCAACAAGTTTCCAGTCAATCGAACCGTGTTTGTGATGCGCCCAAATAGCTGATGTGGTGGTAAATAGAATGGTCGCCATGCCAGTGGCGATGGCCATGTGCACAATCACTTCTTGGTTAAAGCCTAGGTGATTAAAAACTAAGATCATGAACGGCACCAAAATCATGCCGCCACCAATTCCGAGAAGTCCTGCTAAAAATCCAGAGATACTGCCACACAGTATCAGCATCAGGATATCGCTTAGTAACATGAATTCCCCGCCTTGGCCGCTAGGCCGTCATCCTGAACCCAAAGGTTCAAGGTGGAACGGCTACTATGCTTCGGGTGCATTAAGAGGTTCAGGGAGTGACCAAGTCTAAGTTGGCACTGTGAACTTGCAAAACGCTCACGCCCACAAGGTAAAGATCGTTCCGGATGCTTGCGCATCGGTTCAAGGAACTATTGGCCTTGGCGAACCAGGCAGGGAAAGAGTTTGCAACAAAGTGTCTACTTGTTCTTCAAGTCCGCGAATTTCCGCTTGAAGACGAGCTACTTCATGAGAGCTCACATTTGAAGAAGAGCTTTGTTGCGATTGATTTTTCTGCAATGTAATGAAGTCACCTGCAATCTTGAGTGCGGCCATCATGCTGGCTCGTTCAATGCTGCGGTTACCACCACTAATGGCCAGTTGAATTTGTTCATCGACCAAAACACAGGCGGCACGAAGCAGTGGTTCGTGTTCAGTGCTGGTTGCTAGAGTGATCTTTTGACCGGCAAGAGTTACTTCAATGCGTTGTTGGCTCACTGTCGTCCTCTGGATTGGTTGGTGGAATTGCTTCGCCAAGTAAGTTTAGTTGACGACCATCACTTTGTTCTGGCAGGCGACTCAAAATCCGTTGTACCCGTTTTTGAGCATCCTCGATTTTGCCCTCAAGTTGCACATGACTCTGATTGAGATTGCGCACAGCTTCTTGAATTAGTGAAATCTTCTCAGACAGGCGCTGAATGGATGCGCTCAGGGCACCCAGATTTGCATCGCCAGTGAAATGAGAGATAGGCTCGTTCATATTGGCATTGTAGTCTGAAACTAAAGGGTTATTTCATGGCGTAGCGCAAGCCTACAAATACATTGGATCCTGGGTTGGCATAGCCATAATTTGTCTGGTACTGAGAATTAAAGACGTTATTCCAGCGTATAAAAGTGGACAAATTTTTCTCAATTTGGTAGCTGCCGTATAAACCCACTAATGTATAGCTTTGCATGTTGTAGGTATTTGCCGTTTGTGTTCCATTCACGCCACCCCAGCGAGGTCCTGAAAGAGTGATATTGGTCCCCACGTTTAATTTATTTATCTTGTAATCGGCTAAGAAATTACCAACCCAGTTTGCTCGATTTGGCACGTCTAAACCTGTAGTTTGGTCTACAGTGCTCATAGCATCAGCCGATGCTTTTAAAGAAAGATTATTGATTTTTCCATCAACACCCAATGAAGCGCCTTTAATTTCGACTAGGCTAAAGTTCACTGGATGTGATCCGGAATAGTAGGCTGGATTGCCGCAGTTGAAGTCACTGTCATAGCAATTGATTGGCACAATAAAGTTTTCAATCCTATTTTGATATGCAGTTAAATGGACCCCATAGTTACGAGTCTCATAGTGAATACCTGCTTCAAGGTTTTTATTTGTCTCTGGTTTAAGGTTTGCAGTCCCATATCCTGGGTAATAAAGATCGTTAAATGATGGAGCTCTGAAGCCTGTACCGTAATTAATATTTGTTCTTAATTCCTTGGTTATGAAATAACCATAGGCCGCACTATAAGTGACCTTTGATCCGTATTGAGAGATTTGATCATTTCTAAGGGCTAGCGTTGCCAGATTATTACCCCATTTCAATTCGTAAGATCCAGCAATTGAATTAGTTGTGCGCTGTTGATTGATATTAATATTGCTGCAAGCGTTTGGATCTGAAGAGTAGCCACAATAAGTTTGGTATGCAGAGTTATTCATATTTGCATATTGAATATTTCGCTCTAGCAGGACTTGTAATTTATCTGTACCAACTTTGATGTCGTTTTGCCACAGAAAATCGTAAGATGGAGTTACCAGTCGATCATTGCTTTGTGAGGTCAAACTTTGAGAAGCGTTTGTAGAGCTTGATGCCTGAAAGTAGCTTTGCCAGATATCGGAAATTTGATTTTTTGAGTACGCTGAAAAAATGGCGAGTTGATTGATGCCTTGTGCTACCTCTGCATTGCCACTTAAATATTCATTACTTGGATATTGATAGCTGTTTTTACTCCCAAATATCTTTAATCCCAGCTCTTGTCCTGCAGACCAAACTGTGGAGAGTGACCCACTTGCTCCCAAGCGGGTGTATCCCGTTGGCGTGGTTGGGTAAGGTGATGGGAGGGTTGTCGAGTAGTTCGCTCCGCCTCTATAGTGTGGATTATTTGGTGCTACTGTATTAAAGCCTACCGAATTTTCTTGGCTGATGCCTATTGAGTAGTTGGTTGCGCTCTCTTTTCCAAGTGAGCCAGATACTGCTGCATTTGTAATGCTGGTGTTATAGGCCCCATATCCAGCAGATGCTTCAAATTGTGTGGGACCACCACCTTTTTTGGTGAATATTTGCACAACACCGCCCATCGCATCCGAACCATAAAAAGTGCTTTGTGGTCCATAAATAATTTCAATGTGGTCTATGAGAGATAGTGGAATAGCGCTCCAAATTGCCCCACCGCCAGTCGAATCAATTTTGACGCCATCAATCAAAACTAGACTTTGTGCATTGCTTGCACCTCTCAAATAAACGCTCGAAAGGTTGCCTGCACCACCAGAGCTTGATATTTGAATGCCTCGTTGTTGTTGCAGCAAGTCGGGAAGACTAGACTGTGCAGAATTTTCAATTTCTTCCCTGCTGATGTAGGTGAAGTCAGCTAAAACATCATTTCCAGATTTTGGTGTGCGAGTTGCAGTAACAATTACTGGATTGATTGGATCTAGTGAGTTAGTAACTGAAACGCTGGAGTTGTTTTGTGAAATTGCCGTGCTGCTAAGGACAAATAGAGGGAAGCATAGAAATGCGCCAAGATATTTCCTGTTGAACTGCTGTGTCATTTTTGACTTTCTGTTATCAACTGCCTAGCTCACTTCCCCGTAAGCTGGGTCGAACAGAATTTCTCGTGCAGGAGATTGGCGTCAATTTGGCGGCAGGGTTGGACCGAGCGCTGTCATCGGCGCGCGAAGGTCCCCGTCCGCGAAATTCCACCTGTCTTGGCCGGTATCCGGGCTAGTAAATCTCAGAATCTGGCCTTCCCATGCGATTGACGCGCACAGTGGCGTATTTCAGATTCCTGACCTCCAAAATGATTATTTCGGAGACATTTACTTACCGTTGCGGGGGCAGCACACGTTTAGTGTTTCCCGTTTAACTCTATTGCATTGCAACAAAGCACCACGACTGTTCAATTCTAGCCTACTTAGATGCTGGGTTAGGGTTTTTATCTAGTTATTGGGATAAAAAAGCCTACAATATGAGACCAAGGATGAAGGAATCATGACCGTATTAGATAAGCACCCCGAAAAAAACTTGATTCGGCTTCAGTTGAGGCAAAACTCAGTTCTCAAAAGCCTCAATGAAACTGTGATGGCCGAATTAGAGCGCCATTTAGAGGTCTCGGATCTCAAAAAATCAGAAATACTCTTGCATCAAGGCGATCACCAGATGGAGCAGTATTTTGTTCTGGATGGCATTCTCAAGCGGATTGTTTCCAGTGCAGATGCTAAGGAAATGATTTTGCGTTTTGCGATTGAAAAAGATATTGAAACGAGCTATGCGGCATGGCGTCTAAAGACCGCAGCCCCCTACAGCATTGCCTGTGTAACCAAGGCTCGTGTGGCTCGGATGCCCCTTAAAAAGTGGGCTGAGTTTCTAGATGAACATAAGTCGCTGAAGGAAAGTTTTGAATTTGAGGTCATGCGCTTGATGAGTGAGATCATGGCCCATACCATTACCTTGCATATGCTCGATGCCCCTGGCCGAGTAGAGCGCTTTTTACGCAAATATGAAGATCTCTTTGAGCTTCTCCCCAAAAAAGAGCTGGCCGCCTACCTGAATCTCTCCCCGGAGACTTTGAGTCGCCTCAAAACTAAGCATAAAGAGCTTTTTATATAAGTCTTCTGAAGCCTCATATCTATTTGGATATTGAGGATTTAGGGGGAAATTGACCGAAGTCAATGATGAACCCCCGCCCCAAGCCTAATATTCACCTCAGCCTAAGCGGGGGCAATACCCGTGGTGCGATTAATAACTTTATTGGAGACAGTAGCGCAAGCTAGATTGCATTAGCTCTCATTCGGGGCTATCCGTAATTCACATAAAAATTCTATGACAACAGATAACCAAAACACCCAATTAACTGATGGCTTTCACCTCGTGATCGATGCACTGAAAGCAAACGACCTCGATACGATTTTTGGTCTTGTTGGTATTCCAATTACTGACTTATGTCGTTTGGCCCAAGCTGAAGGTTTACGTTTTATTGGCTTCCGTCATGAGCAACATGCTGGTAATGCTGCAGCGATTGCAGGTTACATGACGCAAAAGCCGGGTATCTGCATGACTGTTTCTGCGCCAGGTTTCTTGAACGGTTTAACAGCATTGGCTAACGCTACTGTGAACTGCTTCCCAATGATTCTGATTTCTGGTTCAAGCGAACGTGAAATCGTTGACTTGCAACAAGGCGATTACGAAGAGATGGATCAGCTCAATGCTGCTAAGCCTTATTGCAAGGCTGCTTATCGTATCAATCACATTGAAGATATCGGCATCGGTTTTGCTCGCGCGATTCGTGCAGCAGTTTCTGGTCGTCCAGGTGGCGTGTATTTAGATTTGCCAGCTCAGTTGCTTGCTCAAACCATGCCGGTTGAAGAAGCTAAAAAATCGATCTTCAAAGTAATCGATCCGGTTCCCCGTCAGATCCCAGCTGCTGATGCAGTTGCGCGCGCATTAGATGTTCTTAAAGGTGCCAAGCGTCCATTGATTCTCTTGGGCAAAGGCGCTGCATATGCACAAGCTGACAAAGAAATTCGTGACTTAATCGAAAAATCGGGCATCCCTTATTTGCCAATGTCCATGGCGAAAGGCTTGTTGCCAGATAACCATCCACAATCAGCATCTGCAGCACGTTCATTTGTATTGGCTGAAGCTGATGCAGTAATGTTGGTTGGTGCACGCTTGAACTGGTTGCTTGCCCACGGTAAAGGCAAGACATGGGGTAAAGATCCTAAGAAATTTATTCAAATCGATATTCAGGCGAACGAAGTGGATAGCAACGTACAAATCGCTGCGCCATTAATTGGTGATATTGGTTCATGCGTCAGTGAAATCTTGAAGGGTATTGCTTCAGTACCTAAGCCAAGTGCTGAGTGGACCAATGCCATCAATGAGAAAAAAGATAAGAACATGGCAAAGATGGCTGAAACTTTGGCCAAAGAAGCTACGCCGATGAACTTCCACGGCGCATTGCGAGTGATTCGTGATGTGATCAAGAAGAATCCAGATGTGAACTTGGTAAACGAAGGTGCCAACACACTCGACTATTGCCGCGCGATTGTGGACATGTATAAACCTCGTAAACGTTTTGACTCTGGTACTTGGGGCATTATGGGTATTGGTATGGGCTATGCGATTGGCGCTGCAGTTACTAGTGGTTTGCCAACGGTTGCAGTTGAAGGCGATAGCGCGTTTGGTTTTAGCGGTATGGAATTGGAAACGGTTTGCCGTTACAACCTGCCAATCACAACGGTTGTATTTAATAACAACGGTGTTTACCGTGGAACTGACGTAAACCCAACAGGCGGAGCTGATGTGGCGCCAACTGTGTTCGTGAAAGATGCCCGTTACGACAAGATGATTGAAGCATTTGGTGGCGTTGGTTACTACGTCACTACCCCAGCAGAATTAGAAGCAGCGTTAACGGAAGCGATTGCTGCCGGTAAACCAGCCCTCATCAATGCTGTTATTGATGAAACTGCAGGTACTGAGAGTGGACGTTTAACGAACTTGAACCCATCCACAGCAAGTGCTAAGAAATAAGCTTCGATTGGGAATTCAACACGGTAATAAAAAGTTAATATTTCGAGATTAAATTTAGAAGCAAACAAGAAACATTTAAGGAGAAACAAACATGACTAAACCATTAGACGGTATTCGCATCATTGACTTCACCCACGTTCAAGCGGGTCCTGCATGTACTCAGCTGTTGGCTTGGTATGGTGCAGACGTTATCAAAGTAGAGCGTCCAGGCTCTGGTGACGTAACGCGTAGCCAATTACGTGACATTCCAGGTGCAGATGCTTTGTACTTCACGATGCTCAACGGTAACAAGCGTTCTTTGACGCTCGACACGAAGACCCAAGAGGGTAAAGAAGTGTTGGAAAAAATGATCAAGACTTCTGATGTGATGGTTGAGAACTTCGGCCCTGGTGCTTTGGATCGTATGGGCTTTTCTTGGAAGCGTATTCAAGAATTGAACCCAAAGATGATCATGGCTTCTGTAAAAGGCTTTAGCGATGGCCATTCATACGAAGACTTAAAAGTGTATGAGAACGTTGCTCAGTGTGCTGGTGGCGCTGCTTCTACTACTGGTTTCTGGGATGGTCCTCCTACAGTTTCTGCAGCAGCATTAGGTGACTCTAATACTGGTATGCACTTGGCAATTGGTATTTTGACTGCTTTGATGCAACGTGAAAAAACAGGCCGTGGTCAAAAAGTTTCTTGCTCAATGCAAGACGCTGTATTGAACTTATGCCGCGTGAAGTTGCGCGATCAACAGCGTTTAGACAAAGTGGGTTACTTGGAAGAGTATCCACAGTACCCACACGGCTCATTCACTGACGTAGTGCCACGTGGCGGTAATGCTGGTGGTGGCGGTCAGCCAGGTTGGGTGTTGAAGTGTAAGGGCTGGGAGACTGATCCAAACGCATACATCTACTTCACCATTCAAGGTCACGCTTGGGAGCCAATTACTAAAGCTTTGGGCAAACCAGAGTGGGCAACTGATCCTGCATACATGACTGCCGAAGCTCGTCAAGACAAGATTTTTGATATCTTTGCAACCATTGAAGATTGGCTCAAAGACAAGACTAAGTACGAAGCTGTGGATATCCTCCGCAAGTTCGATATTCCATGTGCTCCAGTGCTTTCCATGAAAGAATTGGCCGCATCACCAGACTTGCGTAAGAGCGGTTCGATCGTTGAAGTTGATCACAAAGTACGTGGTAAGTATTTGACTATCGGCAGCCCAATCAAGTTCTCTGATTTGGAAATTGAAGTGAAGCCATCTCCTGTGTTGGGTGAGCACACTGATGAAGTGTTATCTGACCTTGGTTACAGTACGGATGACATCGCTAAGTTGCACGCAGCTAAAGCGGTTTAATAACAATCACAATTGCTGTTCATTTGAAGGCGCTCCTCGTGAGCGCCTTTTTTATTCCCTAGGCAGGATCCGCTAAAGCGCCTTTTGAGCTTGAAAACTCACTGCCATGGCTCCATATGCCCCTAATAAAGGCTTGGTTGGGCTATTTGCTTAAAAATTAGGCATCTATTATTCATCCCGATTTCTCGCTGGTAAAATTGTGTCAATTCAAAATTTTCATTCTTATTAGGACTTAAATCATGGCAAAAGCACTAGAAGGGGTCAAAATCCTCGACTTTACGCACGTTCAATCGGGACCAACTTGCACTCAGCTGCTGGCTTGGTTTGGTGCAGATGTAATCAAGGTAGAAAAATCAGGCGAAGGGGATGCTACTCGCGGTCAGCTACGTGATATTCCGGATGCGGATAGCTTGTATTTCACAATGCTCAACCACAATAAGCGTTCGATCACTGTCAATACAAAAACCCAAAAGGGCAAAGAAATTCTTGAGCGCCTTATTAAAGAGTGTGACGTATTAGTTGAGAACTTTGCCCCAGGTGCACTCGATCGCATGGGCTTTTCTTGGGAGCGTATTCAAGAGCTCAATCCAATGATGATCATGGCTTCTGTAAAAGGCTTTGGCCCTGGTCCATATGAAGATTGTAAGGTCTATGAGAACGTGGCGCAATGTGCTGGCGGTTCTGCATCGACAACCGGTTTTGATGATGGCCCTCCTATGGTGACTGGCGCACAAATTGGTGACAGCGGAACGGGTTTGCATTTAGCTTTAGGTATTGTGACTGCCCTTTATCAGCGCACTCACTCTGGCCGTGGTCAAAAAGTATTGGCAGCGATGCAAGATGCGGTGTTGAATCTGTGCCGCGTGAAGTTGCGTGATCAACAGCGCCTCGAGCGAGTGGGCTTGATGCAAGAGTATCCGCAATTCCCGAACGGCGAGTTTGGCGATGCTGTACCTCGCGCTGGTAATGCCTCCGGTGGTGGTCAGCCAGGCTGGATTGTGAAATGTAAAGGTTGGGAAACTGATCCCAATGCTTATATGTACGTTATAGTGCAAGCCCCAGTTTGGGAGGCGGTCTGTAAAGTTATTGGTCGCGAAGATTGGATTACCGATGTGAGATTTGCTTCGCCAATGGCACGCTTGCCCCATTTGATGGAGATCTTTGGTGAGATTGAAAAGTGGACCATGACTATGACCAAATTTGAAGTCATGGATGTATTGAATCAATACGACATCCCATGCGGCCCAATCTTGTCTATGAAAGAAATCGCTGAAGAGCCTGCACTACGTGCTACTGGTACTGTGGTTGAAGTTGATCATCCTATTCGTGGCAAATACCTCACGGTTGGTAACCCAATCAAGATGTCGGACAGTCCAACTGAAGTTACACGTTCACCTTTATTGGGCGAGCATACCGATGAGATTCTGAGTGAATTAGGTTATTCCACTGATGAATTAATTTCATTACGCCACGATAAGGTGATCTAAGATGCGGGTTGCGTTAATTGGGAGTGCTGATTTTGGTAAAGCTGCCTTAGAGGCTTTTTTAGATCGTGGCGATGAGGTTGTTGCCGTTTTTTGTCCGCCCGACAATCCCAAGTCAACTAAACCAGAGGTACTTAAAGAGGCTGCCTTAGCAAGAGGTTTGAACCCCTTGCAATTCGCCTCTCTCAAAGGTCCTGATGCTGCTCAAGCCATGATTGATAGTCAAGCCGATATCTGTGTCATGGCTTATGTATTACAGTTTGTGCCGCAAGAACTTTGCAAGATTCCGAAGCACGGCACGATTCAATACCACCCCTCACTTCTACCTAAATATCGTGGACCAAGCGCTATTAACTGGGCAATTGCTTTGGGCGAAGAAAAAACTGGTCTAACCATTTTCCGTCCATCCGATGGTTTAGATGAAGGTGAAGTCATTCTGCAAAAAGAGGTACCTATCGGTCCTGATGACACATTAGGTAAGATCTACTTTGACTATCTTTTCCCGATTGGTGTGAAGGCATTGCTAGAGACGGCTGATTTGGTGGTTGCAGGCAAACATCAAGAGTTAGTCCAAGATGAATCGCAAGCTAACTACGAAGGTTGGTTTGATGCCAATGCTGCCCAAATTCATTGGGCGACACATATTAGTCAAATCTATAACTTGATTCGGGCATGCAATCCAGCCCCTGGCGCATGGACCAAGTTTGGTGAGCAAAAGGTACAGCTCTACGATTGCCATAAGCATGTCGCAGCTACTTTTAGTGCCGTCAAAGGAAAACCTGGCGAAGTAACGCAAATCACTTTAGATTCTTTCTTCGTCGCCTGTCATGGCGGACAAATTGAAGTGCTCAAAGCTAAGGGTGCGGCAGGGAAAGTCACTGGTGCCGAGTTGGCTAAAGAGTTAAATCTACAATTAGGGCAGTTCTTTACGCTTTAAATCTTTTTCTTGAGCGCTTGCTTAATCAAGTTATGACCAAAGAATTAACAATAGAGTCTGCAGCAGAGGTAAGTCCTCAAATTTCTTCCTCTAAGTCAGGGGTGATTAAGCAAGAGCAAGGTGAAATTCTTGCTGACCATGAACATTCGATCTATCAGAGATCTGCTAATGCAAGAAGGGCGGGTCTTAGTAAGCGTGAAATCATGGAAGAGTTATCTCGCGAAAGATTCCCCTGGGACGAGTAAATCACGGGCAAGTCTAGAGATTAAACCTCTAGATTATCAATCAAGCGGGTTTTACCAAGCTTAGCAGCCGTGAGAATCACGAGTGGCTCACCAGCTTGCAAACTTTCATTGGATGCGGGTGCTAAATCACTTTGTTGGCGGATGGCGATGTAATCTGGTTTCCAGCCGCGCCCCGTAAGAGTGGCAATAGCTTTCTTTTCAATCTCAGAGAGTGAATGGGTGTTCTGTTCTTTCAGTTGAAGCACTTGCTCGCGAACTTCTTTGAGTACTCTTTGTAATTCAGGCGCTTCTGCACGTTCTTCTGTGGAGAGGTAGCCATTACGAGAGGAGAGAGCAAGATCATCATCAGCACGAATAGTCTCCCCTGCGACAATTTCAACTGGTAAAGCAAATTGCCTTGCCATTTGCCGAATAATCATCAGTTGCTGATAATCTTTTTTTCCAAAGACGGCTACTTTAGGCTGTACACAGGAAAAGAGTTTGAGTACGACCGTGCAAACACCCTTAAAAAATCCAGGACGGAACTCCCCTTCGAGGATATCGCCGAGTTGTTGAGGTGGATCAACACGGTACTCTTGAGGTTGCGGGTAGAGGTCACGCTCAGTCGGTGCAAATAGGATGTACACGCCTTCTTTTTCAAGCTTTTCGATATCCGCTTGCATCGTGCGTGGATAGCTATCAAAATCCTCATTCGGACCAAACTGCAAGCGATTTACAAAGATACTGGCAACTACTGGATCCCCATGTTGCCTAGCTAAGCGCATAAGCGAGAGGTGGCCTTCATGCAGGTTACCCATGGTTGGTACGAAAGAAGCACGATTTTGTCCGCGCAGGTGATCGCGCAGCTCTTGAATGTCACTAATAATTTTCATGCAACAGGCGTATAGGCGAGGCGCACATAGATTGGCGCGTATGGCTCAGCTTGGGTAATTTCAATTAAGGCTTCACGAGAGAGTTCCAGCATGGCAATAAAGTTCACAATCACTATTGGAATGCCATTGCCAGATTTGATAGCGTCTTCAAATAATTCACCAAACTCAACAAATTTCGTATTTTGTAAGCGACGTAAAATGCGAGTCATGAAGTCGCGAACAGAGAGTTCTTCACGAGTAATCGTGTGATGCTGATTAAGTTTTGCGCGGTGTAGAACATCACGCCAAGCCATTTGTAAATCTTCTAAATTCACTTCTGGCCATGTGATGGCAACAGTAGTGTCAACAAAGCCATGGGCTACTTGGAAGTCACGACCTTGCTGGGGAATCTGATCTAGTTCTTGTGCAGCCAGTTTCATGCGCTCGTATTCTAAGAGGCGGCGTACTAGTTCTGCGCGGGGATCATCTACCTCTTCTTCGCTATCTGCTTTCTTCATTGGCAGCAACATGCGGGATTTAATTTCAATCAACATCGCCGCCATTAACAAATACTCAGCAGCAAGTTCAAGATTATGGTGACGAATTTGGTCTATATAACTCAGGTACTGTTGAGTAACCTGCGCCATCGGAATATCGAGAACGTTGAAGTTCTGTTTACGAATTAAATACAGCAAAAGGTCGAGTGGCCCTTCAAATGCCTCTAGAAATACTTCAAGTGCATCTGGCGGAATATAAAGATCAGTAGGGAGCTTAAACAGAGGCTCGCCATAAAGCTTGGCGAATGCTTCTGACATTCCATCGGTTACTGATGGAGTGCTATCTAGTAAATCGGATATTGGCTGAGTACTTGGCTCATTGCCTGCATTAGTCATTCGAGTAAACGTAGGCGCGTTGTTTTAATTTGGCGACTTTAGCGCGACGCTGATCTTCAACGGAAAGTGGCTCTTTGTCCCACAAGAGGGCGCGTCCAGCTTGCTGATCTGCCTCGAGGTGTGGTTTCTCAGTTTTGAGTTCACTTAAGAACTGGGTGAATTCAGATTGATATCTTGCCATCGTATTTCCTAAAATACTCAATAAATTCAATAACTTGTGGTATTTAATTCCAAAAGTTATCTGGGGACTTCGACAACCATTATAGGTGCTTTTTAGCCCCCGTTTTACAAGTTTGCTGCCAGCAAAGCCTCAATTTGAGGAGCTTCAACTCGAGTCATGAGGTGCTTATAGGTCTTGATTGGGTTCTTGCTGGAAAGCGGGGTATTGATATCGCTCCAGGATTGCGGAGCTAGAGAGAGAAATTCTTCTACTCCAATAGCTACCTGCGGAATGACAGGTTTGAGATAAAGACTCAGCATGCGGAAGGCTTCCAGGGTCACACTACAAACACGCTGTAAATCTGCTTCACGCTCTGGAGCTTTAGCGATTTCCCATGGTTTATTTTCATCCACGAAACCGTTGACCTTATCGGCGAGCTCCATGATTGTGCGTAAGGCTTTTGCATATTCGCGTGCTTCATAAAGCGCAGCAATTTTTTCACTGGCCGCAGCAATTTCTTTCAGTAATGGGTCGCTCATAGCTTCATCAGAAACGATGCCGCCAAATCGTTTTACTAAGAAGCCGGCACTGCGACTTGCAATATTGATGTATTTTCCTAACAAATCACTGTTCACACGTGCAACAAAATCCTGAAGATTTAAATCCAAATCTTCCATGCTGTCATTTAATTTAGTAGCAAAGTAATAGCGGAACCACTCAGGATTGAAGCCACACTCGATCACGCTGCTTGCAGAAATCAATGTGCCGCGTGACTTACTCATCTTCTCGCCATCAACGGTTAAGAAGCCGTGAGCAAATACATTAGTTGGTGTGCGATAGCCTGCAAATTGCAAAGTAGCTGGCCAAAATAAAGTGTGGAAATACAGAATATCTTTGCCGATGAAATGGTATTGCTCTGTCGTTGTGTCTGGCTTCACCCATTCATCAAAATTGAGGCCTTTAGCTTGGCAGTAATTGAGGAAGCTGGCGTAGTAGCCAATGGGGGCATCCAACCAGACATAGAAGTATTTGCCAGGCGCATCAGGGATTTCAAAGCCGAAATACGGGGCGTCTCGGGAGATATCCCAGTCACCCAACTTGCTATCTCCAGGCTCACCCACCCATTCCTTCATCTTGTTGCGAGCTTCAGTTTGGAGCGGGGTTTTAACTTGGGTCCACTCGCGTAAGAATGCTTCGCAACGTGGATCAGATAACTTAAAGAAGTAGTGATCGGAAATCTTTTTGATTGGGGTTGCACCACTCACTACTGAGAACGGATTTTTTAAATCCGTTGGTGAATAGGTGGCACCACATTTTTCACAGTTGTCACCATACTGATCTTTGGCGCCGCACTTGGGGCACTCGCCCTTAATAAAGCGATCTGGTAAAAACATCTCTTTCACAGGATCGTAAGCTTGCTCAATGGCGCGCTTTTCAATGAAGCCTGCATCGCGTAACTTGAGATAAATGCTTTGCGCTAACTTTTCATTCTCAGGGCTATCAGTGGTGTAGTAGTTGTCGAATGAAATTAAAAAGTCATCGAAATCACGTTTATGTTCTTTCCAAACATTGGCGATGAGTTCTTTTGGCGTGATACCTTCTTTTTCAGCGCGCAACATGATCGGGGTGCCGTGGGTATCATCGGCCCCTACGTAATGAACCTCGTGACCACGCATCCGTTGAAAGCGAACCCAGATATCAGTCTGTATATATTCCACCAAATGGCCGATATGGATCTGACCATTGGCATACGGTAAGGCGGAAGTGACAAGAAGGCGACGCTGGGGGCTGCTCATGTAAAGCGGTCTTAAATAAGAAGTAACAAGGTTAAATTAGGGCTCAATCCACAATTATGCGGGCTTGAGCAGTAATTTTAGTCTGCGGTTAAAGTAAAACCCCGATTAGTCTCGATAAAATACGTTTGTACCCTATTTAGAAGGCGCCCAATGTCAGTAGTGTCAGCAAAACCGAACATTCAGATGTCTAATGCCTCCGTGCCTTTGGTGCACGAGGTAGAGATCATGGATGAGGCGGGGCGGGCTAAGCTTGCTCATATCCCTGGGGAGCGCCCACTGACTATCTACTTAGACAAACGCGAGGTGGTCACCTTGATGACCTTGGGTAGCGCCCCTGAGGCTCTAGTTTTAGGTTATCTACGAAACCAGCGCCTAGTAGAGTCACCTGATGACATCGAAAGCATCCAAGTTGATTGGGAGACAGACTCTGCCGCAGTCAAGACACGCCGAAGCACGGTGGATATTGATGCTCTCACCAGCAAGCGCGTAGTGACCACGGGTTGTGGCCAGGGCACTATGTTTGGGGGTCTTATGGAGGAGATGTCAGAGATTCGCTTGCCCGATGGACCCAACTTGTCCCAAGAGGTAATTGTTGCATTGGTGGATCACATCCGAGTACATGATTCCATCTATAAAAAATCAGGCTCAGTCCACGCCTGTGCAGTGTTTGAGAGGGCGGAAGATGGGGGCGTCAAACTCCTCCACTTTATTGAGGATGTTGGTCGTCATAATGCGGTCGACTCCATTTCTGGCTTAATGTGGTTGGCCAATAAACCTGGTAAAGATTTGATCTTCTTTACAACGGGGCGCCTCACCTCAGAAATGGTGATTAAAGGCGCTCAAATGGGCGTTCCTTTCTTGCTCACACGGTCGGGAGTCACCCTCATGGGCTTAGATCTGGCCCGCAAAACCAATCTGACCATCCTATCCCGCTGTTCCGGTAAACACTTCGAGATCTACAACGCTCCAGAGCGGGTGGTTTTTACCCAAAAACCCCAATAAATTGCTGGGCGGGTGAGGTGAAGGTTTTACAATTCGCCCATGACTATTAAATCTGACCACTGGATCCGCCGCATGGGCGAGCAAGGCATGATCAGCCCATTTGAACCTGGGCAGATCCGCCAAGACGCTGCAGGCAACAAAATCGTTAGTTATGGCACATCAAGTTATGGCTATGACATTCGTTGCGCAGACGAATTTAAGATCTTTACCAACATCAACAGCACGATTGTTGATCCCAAAAATTTCGATGAGCAATCCTTCGTAGATTTCAAGGGCGAGGTTTGCATCATTCCTCCCAATTCATTTGCTTTGGCAAGAACGGTGGAGTACTTCAAGATTCCGCGTAGCGTCTTAACTGTTTGCGTAGGTAAGAGCACCTATGCACGTTGCGGCATCATCGTGAATGTCACGCCATTTGAACCCGAGTGGGAAGGTTATGTCACTTTAGAGTTTTCAAATACCACCCCATTACCTGCCAAAATTTATGCAGGCGAAGGTTGTGCACAAGTGCTCTTCTTTGAGAGTGATGAAGTGTGTGGCACATCTTATAAAGATCGCGGTGGTAAGTATCAAGGTCAGCGGGGCGTGACCCTGCCTAAGACTTAAATTTTTCTGTCATAAATTCGAGTTCGTAAACCTAAAGGGTTGCCATGAAATTTCGTTTCCCAATCATCATTATTGATGAGGATTTTCGTTCCGAAAATATTTCGGGTTCTGGTATTCGCGATCTTGCTGAGGCAATCGAAAGCGAAGGTATGGAGGTTATTGGCTTAACCAGTTATGGTGACCTGACTTCATTTGCTCAGCAAGCCTCTCGCGCTTCTTCATTTATCGTCTCGATCGATGATGAAGAGTTTGTTTCTGATTCTGAAGACCATGATCTTCCAGCGCTCAATAATCTCCGCGCATTTATTACTGAGGTCCGTAAACGTAATGAAGATATTCCGATCTTCTTATATGGCGAGACTCGTACCTCACGCCATATGCCTAACGATATTCTGCGTGAGCTTCATGGTTTCATTCATATGAATGAAGACACCCCAGAATTCGTGGCGCGTCACATTATTCGTGAAGCTAAGGTTTATCTTGATTCTTTAGCACCCCCTTTCTTCCGCGCGCTCACTAACTACGCATCAGAAGGTTCCTATTCTTGGCATTGCCCAGGGCACTCAGGTGGCGTAGCTTTCCTCAAGAGCCCAGTAGGCCGGATGTTTCATCAATTCTTTGGTGAGAACATGCTGCGTGCGGACGTTTGCAATGCCGTAGAAGAATTAGGTCAGCTCTTAGACCATACCGGACCAGTCTTGCAGAGTGAGCGCAATGCAGCCCGCATTTTCAATGCTGACCATTTGTTCTTTGTCACTAATGGCACCTCTACATCTAACAAGATTGTTTGGCATTCGACAGTAGCTCCTGGCGATGTCGTCTTAGTAGACCGTAACTGCCATAAGTCTGTGATTCACTCCATCACGATGATGGGCGCGATCCCGATCTTTTTAATGCCGACGCGGAATCATTTAGGCATTATTGGACCGATTCCAAAAGAAGAATTTGAGTGGGCCAATATCAAGAAAAAAATTGATGCCAATCCATTCATTAAGAATAAGAATGTTGTCCCTCGTGTGATGACGCTTACTCAGAGTACCTATGATGGCATTGTCTATAACGTCGAGATGATCAAAGAGATGCTTGACGGTAAAGTCGATTCACTGCACTTTGATGAAGCTTGGTTGCCTCATGCTGCCTTCCATCCCTTTTATAAGGATATGCATGCGATTGGCTCTGATCGAAAGCGCACCAAGAAGAGTTTGATGTTTGCCACCCAATCAACCCATAAGTTATTGGCTGGTCTCTCACAGGCCTCGCAAGTCTTGGTTCAAGATGCGGAAGATACGAAGTTAGACCGTGATTGCTTCAACGAAGCCTACTTGATGCACACCTCCACTAGTCCACAGTACGCAATCATTGCGTCTTGTGACGTATCTGCTGCCATGATGGAATCTCCTGGCGGCACTACCTTAGTTGAGGAGTCGATTGCAGAAGCCATGGACTTCCGTCGCGCGATGCGTGAGGTGGATGATAAATTCGGCGCTGATTGGTGGTTTAAGGTTTGGGGCCCAGATCATTTAGCAGAAGAGGGTATTGGCGAGCGCTCTGACTGGGTGTTAGAGCCCAATGCAAGCTGGCATGACTTTGGCAAACTCGCCAAAGGCTTCAATATGCTTGACCCTATTAAAGCAACTGTTGTGACCCCTGGCTTGGATATCGAAGGTAACTTTGGTTCTATGGGTATTCCGGCAAGCATCGTGACTAAATACCTTGCAGAGCATGGTGTGATCGTGGAGAAGTGTGGTCTTTACTCCTTCTTCATTATGTTTACCATCGGTATCACTAAAGGGCGTTGGAATACGCTTGTAACCGAATTGCAGCAGTTCAAAGATCACTTTGATAAAAATGCACCTCTCTGGAAAGTCTTGCCTGAGTTTGTAGCAAAACACCCACGCTATGAGCGCGTTGGTCTGAAAGATATCTGCCAACAGATTCATGAGTTCTATAAGAGTCGCAATGTAGCACGCATGACGACAGAGATGTATACCTCTGATATGGAGCCAGCGATGATGCCTTCAGAAGCTTGGGCCAAGATGGCGCATAAAGAAGTGGATCGTGTACCGCTGGATAAATTGGATGGTCGTGTCACAGCGATGTTAGTTACTCCATATCCGCCAGGCATTCCCCTCTTGATTCCAGGTGAGCGCTTTAACAAACGAATCGTGGACTATCTCTACTTTGCGCGTGACTTTAATGAAAAGTTCCCAGGCTTTGAGACTGATATCCATGGCTTAGTGAAAGCTGATCTAGATGGACGCAGTGAATACTACGTGGATTGCGTCAGGCAAGAGCGAGATATCACGCTTTAAGTCTGCTTCAGGATAAGGGCCATGCCCTGCTTCTGGGAGGTCTTCTTATTTAACTGACTTATCTAGCTGGAAGCTTACTGGCCCATCTTCATCGACTTTGCTCGTCGAGTTATCTGATTTATTTTCTTCACCAGTGAAATTGAAATCCTGACTTTGCACAATTGCGGCAGGTTTATCCAAGAGAGTAGTGACTAGCGCTGGAAAAGCCATCACTACGACAACCATTATGAGTTGCAGTCCTACCCATGGCAATGCACCCCAATAAATATCGCCACTTTTCACTTCTTTTGGTGCTACACCTCTGAGATAGAAGAGCGCAAAGCCAAAAGGAGGGTGCATAAAAGAAGTTTGCATATTCACGCACAGCATCACACCAAACCAAACTAGAGCTGCACTTGCTGCAGCTTGTGGATTCCCATTCATTGAGTCGAGCAATACGGGTGAGAGCAACTTGACTGCTACCGGGGCAAGCAAGGGCACCACAATAAAGGCGATTTCGAAGAAGTCTAGGAAGAACGCTAAGAAAAACACAAAAAGGTTTACAACAATCAGAAAGCCAATCCAGCCACCGGGCAGGCTTGAAAAAAGTTCCTCAACCCAGCGACCCCCATCGACCCCTTGAAAGACTACTGAGAAACAAGTCGAGCCAATCAAAATGAAGACGACCATTGCAGTAATCCGCATGGTGTTTTGATAGGCTTCTCGAATGAGCCCTTTGAGATTGGGAATATTTGCGCGTCGTATCCAGGCGAGTAACAATGCACCCATCGCACCCATGGCGCCTGATTCTGTAGGAGTAGCAATCCCAGTCATGATGGTGCCAAGCACTAAGAAGATGAGTACTGCTGAGGGAATGATGCCCAAGAGGCATTTTTTCCAGAGAGACCAGCCCTTAAGCGTCAACTCACCCTCAGGGGCGGGTGGCAAATCACCTGGACGAATGCGTGCCAAGAAAAAAGTGTAAAGAGCAAATAAGGCAATTTGTAAAAGCGAAGGCCCCCATGCACCTAGATACATACTGCCCACATCTGCACTACCGCTTTGGGTTTTGAGTTGATCGGCTAAAACAATCAGAACTAGCGACGGGGGAACAAGTTGGGTAATCGTTCCAGAAGCCGCTAAAACACCCGTAGCGTAGCGCATGTTGTATCCGTAACGCATCATCACCGGCAAAGAGATCATCGCCATAGCGATCACCTGAGCCGCTACAGTGCCCGTAATTGCTCCCAAAATAAAGCCGACAATGATCACGGAATATCCTAGGCCTCCACGTACTCTGCCAAAGAGCTGCCCCATCGAGTCCAGCATTTCTTCGGCGAGGCCACAGCGTTCAAGGATCGCACCCATAAAGGTAAAGAAGGGGATTGCTAGAAGAAGATCATTGGCTAGAACACTGCCGAAGATACGCTGAGGAATAGCTTGTAAAAAAGCCATACCAAAAAAGCCTTCGCTCATGGCAATGAGAGAGAAGAATAAACCAGCCGCCATTAATGAGAATGCCACCGGAAAGCCAATCAACATAAAGATGACTAGACCGCCAAACATCAAGGGAGGCATCCATTCTAGGGAGATCATTGCATGGGCTTGTCGTAATGGAGATCTTCAACTGGCAAGATCATCTTCCCCCTGAGTGCACCGATGCGTTTGATCATTTCAGATAAGCCTTGCAGGCTCAACATAAAAAAACCAAAGGGCACAATCAATTTAATGGGGTAACGCGCAAGACCACCGGAGTTCATCGAATGTTCCATCACTAACCAGGATGGATAGAAGAGGGTAGTCCACGAGAGCCAAGTAAATAGCAGGCAGGCAGGCATTAAAAAAAACGTCAAACCAAAAAGATCTACCCAGAGTCGACCCCGATCTGAGAGTTGGGAGTAAATCAGATCAACCCGGACATGCTCATTACGCTTCAAGGTGTATGAAGTACCCAACATGACTGCAGCAGCAAACAAGTACCACTGTAATTCGAGTGGCCAGTTATTGCTGATATCAAGACCATAGCGGAGTAATGCGTTTGCCGCGGAGACTACACAAGACAATAGAATCATGATGCTAGCGGCCTTGCCTAGCAATTGATTAACGTGATCAATACCCGAAGAGAGTTTGGACCAAAACCCCATGTGATCTAGAGATCTGCACGGCCTCGCTTAATGGCAGCGAGTACTTGTGTGGGTGCCGTACCACCAGCATGCTGGCGAGATTGCACAGAGCCATCAACAGTGAGCAATGCAAAGACATCATCGCCAATGAGCTCTGGGCGATTATCTAAGCCACAAGCAAAGCGCAGTTCAGACAAGCTCAGATCAGTCAGCATGCAGTTTCTGCCAACGCAAGCTTTCACGGCGTGTGCAACAGCTTCATGGGCGTCGCGGAAGGCTAAACCTTTCTTCACCAAGTAGTCTGCTAAGTCGGTGGCGGTTGCAAACCCTTCTTCAGCAGCAGCTTTCATCACATCAGCCTTGACTTCAATATGGGGAACCATATCAGCAAAGATGCGTAAGGTATCTTGCACAGTGTCAACTGCATCAAATAAAGGCTCTTTATCTTCCTGATTATCTTTGTTATATGCCAAAGGCTGACTCTTCATTAGCGTCAATAAAGAAATCAAGTCACCATAGACGCGACCCGTTTTACCCCGTGCTAATTCTGGAACATCAGGGTTTTTCTTTTGCGGCATGATTGAGCTCCCTGTACAGAAGCGATCTGGTAAATCGATAAAGCCAAAGCGTGGGCTCAGCCAAAGAACAAGCTCTTCTGATAGGCGAGAAACATGCATCATCAAAATAGATGCAAAAGCACAAAACTCAATTGCAAAGTCACGATCTGACACTGCATCTAAAGAGTTATTGCAGATACCGTCAAAACCGAGAGTCTTGGCCACCTGCTCACGATTAATCGGATAGGTGGTGCCAGCTAATGCAGCGGCACCGAGAGGTAAGCGGTTAAAGCGAGCGCGTAAATCTGCCAGGCGACTTGCATCACGACTAAACATTTCGTAATAAGCCATCAAGTGATGACCAAAGGTAATGGGCTGGGCTACTTGAAGATGAGTATGACCCGGCATGATGGTGCCAGCATGCTTTTCTGCAAGATCCAATAGGGCGGTACGCAAGGTTTTTAAAGTGGTAGCAATCTCATCTACACTGCCACGCAACCACAAGCGCAAATCAGTAGCTACTTGATCGTTCCGCGAGCGACCGGTATGCAGGCGCTTGCCTGCATCACCGACAAGCTCCGTTAGGCGGGCTTCAATATTGAGGTGGACATCTTCTAGCGCCAATTGCCAGTGAAATTCACCGGCCTCAATCTCACTTTTAATCTGAGCCATCCCTTTTTGAATGTCAGCTAAATCCTGGGCGCTGATGATCTTTTGGGCTGCTAGCATTTGGGCGTGAGCCAAGGAACCTGCGATATCGACCATCGCAAAGCGTTGATCAAAGCCAATAGAGGCTGTATAACGTTGAACAAGTTCGTCAACTGGTTCAGCAAAACGTGCCGACCAAGCTTGGGCTTTGTTGGCTAGGGAATTTTTGGATGAGCTCATAAACACAGTATATTGGTGTAGGTCTTTAATTATTTTAAATGTTATGTCCCAAAACTTAAATTCTGCATCCCCTTCAAGCGCTCTGGAAGCCCCAAAGCGTCTAGTTATCGCCTCCCGTGAAAGTCGTCTGGCTATGTGGCAAGCCGAACATGTGCGAGATTGCCTCAAAAAGCTCTATCCTGGCTGCGACGTGCAGATTCTGGGGATGACCACTCGGGGAGACCAAATTTTGGATCGAGCCCTCTCTAAAGTGGGTGGCAAGGGCCTTTTCGTCAAAGAATTAGAAACTGCCCTCGAAGATGGAAGAGCAGATTTAGCGGTACATTCCCTCAAAGATGTACCGATGGTGATGCCTGAGGGATTCGATCTATCTTGTGTGATGGCTAGAGAAGATGCCCGTGATGCCTTCGTATCGAATGATTATGCAAGCCTGGAAGATCTTCCAAAAGGTGCTGTTGTAGGCACCTCGAGTTTACGTCGCGAATCCGTACTCCGCGCTAAATTTCCTGATTTAGAAATTCAACCTTTACGTGGCAACTTAGATACGCGTATGAGTAAGTTGGATCGTGGCGAGTATCAAGCCATTATTTTGGCTGCAGCGGGATTAAAGCGCTTAGGTTTAGAAAATCGTATTCGTGCTTGTCTTCCGTACGATCCCTACACACCAGCCGCTGGGCAAGGTGCTTTAGGAATTGAGACGCTAAGTAGTCATCCTAATATCAAGCAATGGTTGTCGCCACTCAATGACCTGCCAACCCTATATGCTGTCTCAGCAGAACGCATGGTCTCGCGTCAGTTAGGCGGTTCTTGTGAAGTACCCTTGGCAGCGCATGCCGTATGGGATCAGAACCAAATGCAAATTCGGTCTTTTGTCGCCAGCACCGATGGCAAAGCAATTTGTTTGGCCAATGGCAATGCATCGGTTCAGTCAGTGGAAGATGCCGAAGCTTTGGGGCTTGCGGTTGCAAAAGATTTACTCGCTCAGGGCGCTGCTGATTTAATTCCAAACATCCCAAAATAAAATTCGATCAATAGTTGCGATGAGCACAAAAACGATTGTGATCACCAGGCCGAGCGGTCAAGCTCGCCAGTTGATCGAAGTGCTCACCCAAACTATCGAGAAGAGCGGGATTGCTAAGCGAAGTCTGCCAGAAATCGTTGCACTTCCTTTGTTAACGATTGTTCCTAAGGATGATGAGCAGCTTGCTGACCACATCGCTAGCACCTTAAAAGATGCTGACTTGGCAATCTTTGTTAGCCCTAATGCCGTTGAATCTGTCATGCGTTTGCTTGAGCGGGACTGGCAAGACTTTTCTAAGAAGATTATTCCGATTGGCGTCATGGGTGGAAGTAGTGCTTTAGCCCTCAGAAACCATGGCATTGGGTCAGAAGCAAATCCGACTCCCGTGTTGATGCCGAAAAATAATGAGCAATGGGATTCAGAAGGATTGTGGCAAGAACTGCAAGGACTGCAGTGGGGTTGGCCCAATAAGAAGGTTGTGATTTTTAAGGGTGAGGGCGGCCGCGATTGGCTGGCAGAGACCCTCAAAAAGTCTGGCGCAAGAGTAGAAGCCATCTCTACATATACTCGTGTGCCCTTGGATACTCATAACCCCGCATGGCACGCCATACAGCAAATGGATGTTTCTAAATCTCTTTGGCTGTTAACCTCATCAGAGGCAGTACGTTATCTTGGCCAAGTGATGAAGGATCAATTGGTGCAGGGCTTGCAAAGTGCTAGTGCTTTATGTCCGCATCACAATATCTCTGATGCAGCAAAAGCCATTGGCTTTGGTGAAGTGTTTACTACCGAGTCAGGTGATGAAGCCTTAATTAAGGCCACATTGGCTTGGCTCACTATTTCATAGTTGAGTAGTTGAGCAGGGCTGGTAAGAAAATTTCGTTCACCAAAATTGGATGACCCTTTAAGCGATAAAGGGTACGCCGTGCCCACAACGGTGAGCTCAGGCCAACATGACTCTTCGAACATTTTTTCCATAGAGCACTGCTTTTATCTAAGCGAGCAATATCGCGAGCAGGCTTTACTTTCGAGTGCATGCGCGTTTTCGCAAAGAGCACTGCACCTAATGGCTTTGTGCCTAAGCGCAATACTGCATGATTGCTACCACTCGCACTGAAAGTAGGGATGACGCTATGCGCCATGACGAGAGGAATATTATTCACGCAGAGTAAAACCTCACGAACGCGACAGCGTCTGATCTTGAAATGAAAATAGCGACTCTCATCGCTATTTAAGGTTTGAGGACAATCACGCAAAACCTGAACTTGCAGTTTTTGACCAATCGCATCCTCAATTTTTTGGGTTAGAGACCCAGTGTCCCTTAGCCATGGTTGCCACTTTCGTGGCGCCCGATGAATTTGACCGGAACCGACTCGATTCCATGCAGAACGGAGACGATTGCGGTCAGTCATATTTAGCTACCGCTAAAGTTACGACGTTGGCCGCCAGACTTTGGTTTGGCAAAGCGTGGGCCGGCCGGACGTGCGGGACGTGAATCCGCAGCACGTGCGGGACGTGAATCCGCTGAGCGAGCTGGACGGGAGTCGCCTGAGCGGCTTCCACTTGTATTACCGCCGCCACCGCCACCAAAGCGTGACTCAGAACGAGCGCCGGAGCCATAGCGACCACTGCCGCCTGAGCGATTACCGCCAAAGCCGCCGCCAGAGCGACCACCACCAGGGCGGCCACCGCCACCACCAAAGCTAGGCTTGGCTTGTGGCTCAAGACCTGCGATGACTGAAGCAACAATATCTTGTTGAGTAAAGCGTTCGATATTACGAATCTTGGCGCGATCGCGATGTTCAACCAAAGTGATTGCAACGCCATTACGACCAGCACGACCTGTACGACCAATGCGGTGTGTATAGTCTTCGGGCTTCATTGGCAGACCAAAGTTAATGACGTGACTAATGCGTGGCACATCAATACCACGAGCCGCTACGTCGGTTGCTACCAAAATCTTGGTATGACCTTTACGAAGTGATTCGAGACGACGCATCCGCACAGCTTGAGGCATTGCACCGTGCAGGGCAGTAGCTTCGTAGCCATTAGCGCGCAAGGTATCAGCGATCTTTTCGCTTTCTACTTGAGTGCTTGCAAAGACAACCGCTTGATCCAAAGAGGCGTCAGCCAAAATATGCTCAAGGAGTTTGTGCTTGTGTGACATGCTGTCAGCCCAGTGCAACTTCTGCTCAATGTTGGCGTGCTTTTCACCGGCGTGAGCAAGTTCGATACGCTTAGCATCTGTAGTCAACTCGTTTGCTAAAGACATAATCTTGGGCGCAAAAGTTGCAGAGAACATCAAGGTTTGGTTGCGACCAGCACAACGTTTGTCAATCGCTTCTAGATCATCAGCAAATCCCATGTCGAGCATGCGATCAGCTTCGTCAATCACGAGCTGCTTAACATCATCTAAGCGAATTGCTTTGCTATCGCACAAGTCGAGCAAACGACCTGGGGTTGCAACAACTAGCAATGCACCTTTTAATGCTTGGATTTGTTTGCCGTAAGGCATACCACCCATGACAGTAGCGATGCGGATGCCTTTCATGCCACGAACTAAGTTCACTGCATCGGCGGCAACCTGTTGCGCTAACTCACGAGTAGGGCAGAGCACTAATACTTTTGGTTGTGCACGACCGGGTATAGGTGAATTATTTGGGTTGCTTTCAATCAGTTGATTAATTAAGGGCAATAAAAAGGCTGCGGTTTTACCGCTACCGGTTTGGCTGCTGACCAATAAGTCACCACCGGCCAAAGCAGCAGGGATAACCTGAGCTTGCACAGCAGTAGCTTGGGTGAAACCCAGTTCAGCAACGTTTTTAAGAAGTGGCGCCGCTAAGGCGAAATTCTGGAATTCAGTTCCAGTGCTCTTTGAGTCATTCGACTCAGGTTTAGTTTCTTTAGAAAAAGTCATGCTATTACACATCCCCTTAAAGGGATGTCTCCGTATGTTGCACCCATGGTTTTTTATAGGGTGCGATGGTCAAAGGCATCGACCATCAGACAAGCGGCAGCGCGTTTTTTTAACTTCGGTGTTTATAACTTCTAAACGATACGCTGAAATAGAGCTGGGGGGCGATGAATCATATTGCTTAAAAAAGCCTCTTATTATGGCAGTTTGAGACTGTGATTACAAGGGTTTTCCCGAATTAATTATGATGTTGCGATGGAATGGTTCACATTAAGCCTCTTATCACCTTCAAATGCAGGAATCGTGGACTTCTCAAGTTATTTGCTTGGGACGCTGCTCATCATCTTGCTACCTGGCCCTAATTCGCTTTATGTATTAACGATTGCAACGCAAAGGGGTTGGCGTGCTGGCGCTTGGGGTGCGCTTGGAATATTCATCGGCGATTTGGTGTTGATGAGCGCTGTTGCGCTAGGAGCCGCATCACTCTTGATGTCCTCACCTTTACTATTTCAGTGTGTACGCATCATCGGGGCAATCTATTTGGTTTGGTTAGGAATAGGTTTGCTACGAAGCGGGCAACAGCGCTGGACGATACAATCGCATTCAAAAGTATTTGAGATTCAAGCGCGCTTAATGCAATTACATCCGCTGCTCGCTGCACTCTCACTTTCTTTAACAAACCCTAAAGCAATCTTTTTCTTTATCGCTTTCTTCTCGCAATTTATTCGGCCAGATTTTGCACATCCAGCTCTGACTTTTATTTACCTTGCAACGGTTCTGCAGATAATGAGCATGACCCATCTAACAGGGCTTATCTTTATTGGGCAATTTTTCTCAAAGTATTTCAAGCATCACTACCGCTTTACTGCGGCATTATGGATACTTGCAGGCATCCTATTCATTGGATTTGCAATTCGTTTAATGGTTGACTGACTACTTTAAGCGACGCAACAACTGCTCCACTTTTTTTCCATAAGGCGGACGCACAGCTTGAGTGCCTTTTAAGAGGCTTGTGCCAAACAGCCCACGCACTTGAAGAATTGGTTTTTGGTGACTAAAGGTATCAAAGCCTGCTTTACCGTGATAGCTGCCCATGCCGCTAGCCCCCACGCCACCAAAAGGTAAGGAATCAACGGTGGCATGCAAGAAGACATCGTTAATAGTGATGCCACCAGAGCGCGTGTTCTCTATCACTTGCTGCAAATGCTTTTTGTTTTTACCAAACCAGTACAAGGCTAAAGGGTTCGGTTTGCTATTGACATAAGCGATAGCCGCTACAGTATTGGCTACAGTGATGATTGGCAAAATCGGGCCAAAAATTTCTTCGTGCAGTACCCGAGCATCATGAGGAATATCAATTAAAGCAAGGGGTTCAAAGCGTCTTCCGCCTGCAGCAGGATTATTCAATAGCGGGATGACTTTTGCACCACGCTCCACGGCATCACTAACAAGGTGCTGCCAACGCTCTAGCTGGGCATCATCAATCGGGCCAGTCAGCTCTTCTGGGTTACTAAATTGAGTCTGTGCTGCTGCTTGCAGTTCTTGAATGAACTCAGCCTGACTGCTACTTTCAATGAGGACATAGTCGGGCGCAATACAAGTTTGACCGCTATTGAGCAACTTGCCATAAGCAATCGCTGCAGCAGTATCCTTAAGTTTTGCAGAGGTATCAACAATGGCAGGGGTCTTGCCGCCAAGTTCTAGTGTCACTGGTGTTAGGTTTTCTGCGGCTGCGCGCATCACTTTTTTGCCTATAGCCTCTGATCCGGTAAACAATAAATGGGCAAATGGTAGAGCGGCAAATGGTTCCGCTACATCAGAACTGCCAGTGCTGACGCAAAATTCACTAGGGTGAAAGTATTCTTGAATTAAGCCTGCCAAAAATCCAGAGGTACGTGAGCTCCGTTCGGAGGGCTTTAGCCAAACGCGATTACCAGCAGCTAATGCAGCAATAGCGGGAAGAAGAGCTAACTGTATTGGGTAGTTCCAAGGGCTCATAATACCAACAACGCCAATCGATTGGTTCTCTAGCCAAGCCTCTGAAGAACCCATATACCAGGGTGTTTCCATGGGTACTGGTCTCATCCAGTGTTTTAGATGCTTGCGAGTGTATTTACAGGCTTGATACACCATCTGAAATTCAGCGAGGCGAGTTTCGATCGGATGGCGAACGCCAAAATCAGCGATCAAGGCCTTGCATAGCTTTTCTTCATTGGCCGCAATCATTTTTTCAATTCGACCAATGCGCTCGAGCCTCACTTCTAGGGTGGGGTTGTGTTCAGCTGCGTAGGCTGCTTTGATTTCATCAAACTGGATAGTGAAGCGATTCATAGCGGATTAATAGTTGGCAAACATGTAAATAAGGTATTAGGATAAAGCCATGACTGAAATTACTGATAAAAACCCACCTTCCTTAGAGCGAGCAACCCTAGGCGGAGGATGTTTTTGGTGTCTTGAGGCTGTTTACCAGCAGATTCAAGGCGTGAACAGTGTCGTCTCGGGCTATGCTGGGGGCGCTAGACCCAACCCCTCTTATGAATCCATTTGCACAGGTGTCACAGGCCATGCAGAAATTGTTGATATTCAATTTGATCCCCAGGTAATCTCTTTCAGAGATCTACTGGAAATCTTCTTTGTGATTCACGACCCTACCACCTTGAACTATCAAGGTAATGATCGTGGGACGCAATATCGTTCGGTGATTTTTACCCATAGTGACGAGCAGACCAAGATTTCTCATGAGGTCGTGCAAGAGTTGGAGAATTCTAAAGTTTATGCGGATCCGGTCGTGACGCAAATTGATGATGCGCCAACAATTTACCCAGCTGAAGATTATCACCAGAACTATTTCCAGCAACATCCCCATCAAGGGTATTGTGCTGCTGTAGTGGCACCAAAGTTGGCGAAATTTAGAGCGAAATTTAAATCGCTGATTGCGCCAAAGTATGCTTAATCGCTAAGGTGCTTAAGGAGCAAGGCGATTGATTTTCCAATTGCTGCCATCGCGCTTGTAATGAATGCGATCGTGCAGCCTAGAAGGACGCCCTTGCCAAAATTCAATCTCGGTTGGGTTTAGGCGATAACCACCCCAGTGCTCAGGGCGGGGAGGTTCATCACCAAATTCGGACTTGAAGCGTTTTTCAGCTTCTTCTAAAAACTCTCGGTTTGGAATGGCAGTACTTTGGGGAGAAGCCCAGGCACCAATGCGAGATGCTGGAGGACGAGAATGGAAATACTGATCACTTTCCTCTGGGCTAACGCGCTCGACAACTCCCTGAATACGGACTTGGCGTTCTAACTCATGCCAATGAAAGAGGAGTGCGGCTTGAGGGCGTACAGCAAGCTCTTTACCCTTTTGGCTCTCGTAATTAGTAAAAAAGGTAAAGCCATTTTCGTCGGCACCTTTTAGTAAGACAATACGGGCAGAGGGATTTCCGGCTTTATCGGCGGTAGCTAAGGTCA
Organism: Polynucleobacter sp. AP-Feld-500C-C5; assembly: GCF_018882265.1. Lineage (NCBI taxonomy): Bacteria > Pseudomonadati > Pseudomonadota > Betaproteobacteria > Burkholderiales > Burkholderiaceae > Polynucleobacter > Polynucleobacter sp. AP-Feld-500C-C5. The sequence goes on from NZ_JACVOW010000026.1 coordinate 67,385, forward strand.
TGGAATTGGGTTCAGGACACTCTGCTGTGATGGCCTGGTTAAACCAAAGCTGAAACAGCGGCAAAGGATTGCGTGGAACCTCAGATTCTGAAAGCTGACCAAAGGTGTAGTTTTTACGGAGTTGAGCAATAGAGTCCATTTATTCAGTATAAAGAGAAGCTATGGCAGAAGACAAGATTGAAAACGTGGGTGAAGGTGGTGTTGAAGAGCGCCGCTTCGGAGGGGTTTCTAGACTCTATGGATCTGAGTTGCGTGTCCGCTTTCAGAATGCCACTGTTGTAGTAGCGGGCCTTGGTGGCGTGGGATCTTGGGCCGCAGAAGCGCTGGCACGAACTGGCATTGGCCATTTAGTACTGGTCGATTTTGATCATATTGCAGAGAGTAATACCAATCGTCAGTTACATGCATTCGATGGTCAGTATGGCAAGGCTAAAGTCGAAGCAATGACCCAACGTATTTTGCAAATCAATCCTGAAATTCAATTAACTGCCTGTGATGAATTTTTAGAGCCAGAGAATCTCGACCGTATTATTCCTTTGAATGCTTATGTTTTGGATGCTACTGATTCAGTGCAAACCAAAATTGCACTCTCAGTTTGGGCTCGGAAAAATCAGCGCGCTTTAGTCATATGTGGTGCAGCAGGCGGAAAAACTGATCCTACTTCGGTACGCTGTGATGATTTATCCCGCACTGAACAAGATGCCTTGCTAGCCAAAGTACGCCAAGGCTTACGGCAGGACCATGGTTTCTCTAGAAACCTAAAACACCAGATTGGTATTCGAGCCATCTACTCTCATGAGCCTCGTGCTGGTGCTAGTACCGGCGGTTTGGCTTGTTCTGGTTACGGCTCAACTGTCATGGTTACGGCCGCTTGCGGTTTAGCTGCTGCTGCAGAGATCCTCAATCTGATCGGTCAAGATCAAAAATAATGGCATTGACCAGTTAGTTCAGAAAAATTCCTATAAATCCTTAAGGGGATTCCCTGTAGGAAATTACTGATTCTGTTGCAGTCATATCCAGCAAACGAATCTGATGCCTCATGATTTAAAAGCAATTTATATTTGCTGAGTATTTACTTTTGATCATTTAGTCACTTTAGTTATTTTTATCCCCTAGTGCAGATGACAAGTCCTCCCTAGACTTTGCTTCGTTGGTAAACCGCCAACGACAAATCGAAAGGAGGTCTCTTTTGCAGACTGAACAAACCGGCTTGAAACGCCACCTTAAAGTAAGGCACATTCGTCTAATGGCCTTAGGTTCAACGATTGGCGTTGGATTATTTCTGGGATCTGCGAGTGCAATACAAATCGCTGGACCGTCCATTCTCTTGGGATATCTACTTGCCGGAATCGTGGCATTCATCGTATTACGCACTCTAGGTGAGATGGCGGTGCATGAGCCCGTGGCAGGCTCTTTTGCTGCTTACGCCAATAACTATGTTGGACCACTAGCGGGGTATATGGTGGGTTGGGGTTATTGGACCTACTGGATTGTGGTCGGAATCGCCGAGGTCACAGCAGTTGGGATCTATATGGGGATCTGGTTTCCAGAGATACCTCAATGGGTTTGGGCGTTATCGTCGATCGTCATGATGGGTCTGATCAATCTCATTGCCGTAAAAGTATTTGGTGAGTTTGAGTTTTGGTTTGCGCTCATTAAGGTGGTAGCCATTGTGGCGATGATCACATTGGGTGGATCAGTCATTCTCTTTGGCTTTACGAATGATTGGCAGCCAATCGGCCTGAGTAATCTTTGGCAGCATGGTGGTTTCTTCCCTAATGGCATTAGCGGTATGCTGCTCTCTTTGCAAATGGTCTTATTTGCATACGTTGGCATCGAGATGATTGGTCTTTCTGCTGGAGAGGCGGAGAATCCGAAGAAAACGATACCCATGGCGATTGACTCTTTAGCTTGGCGCATCCTCATTTTCTATATGGGTGCGATCTTGGTTATCTTAGCGATCTTTCCATGGAATGAGGTAGGTCAGCAGGGCAGTCCATTTGTGGTGATGTTTGAGCGGATCGGCTTACGCGAGGCAGCCGGGTTGATCAACTTCGTAGTGATCACTGCGGCTCTCTCATCATGCAATGCTGGCATCTTCAGCGGTGGTCGCCTTTTGTATGCTTTGTCTTCAAACGGCTATGCCCCAACGTCTTTTGCCAAGCTCTCAAAGTATGGTGTTCCGCATCGTGCGGTGATAGTAACTGTGGCAGTTTGTATGTCAGGCGTAGTACTGAACTACTTTGTGCCTGATAAGGCCTTCCAATACATCATGGCAGCGGTCACCTTTGTGGGCTTGATGGTATGGATTGCCATCTTGTTTACCCAAATGAAGTTCCGTCGCTCTTTAAGCAAAGCGCAAGTAGCTGAATTGGGTTACCGCGCACCTTGGTGGCCTTATTCCTCATGGTTTGCTCTGGCATTTATTTTCTTAGTAGTAGTGCTGATGGGCTTTCATGAAGATGCGCGCATGGCCTTGATATTAGGCCCATGTCTATTAGGGGTGTATCTCGCGATGTTTTACATCGTTGGCTTGCACCGTAAAACAAAAAATAGTCGTCAATTTAAATAACAGGAGATAGCAATGATTATTGGCGTTCCACAAGAAGTAAAAAATAATGAATTTAGGGTGGGCCTCACACCAGGTAATGTCAGTGGCTTATGTAAGCAAGGGCATTCGGTATTGATTCAAAGAGGTGCTGGGATGCAAATTGGTTTGAGTGATGAGTCCTATCGTATTGCAGGTGCTACTTTGATCAACAGTGCAGCAGAAGTATTTCAGAAGGCAGAGATGATTGTGAAGGTGAAAGAGCCCCAGCCACAAGAATGTGCCATGCTGCGTGAGGATCAAATTTTATTTACCTATTTACATCTCGCGCCAGATCCAGCCCAAACCAAAGCCTTATTAGCATCCGGCGCGACATGTATTGCTTATGAGACGGTTACCGCCATGAATGGCGCTTTGCCTTTACTTGCTCCCATGAGTGAAGTAGCAGGACGAATGTCGATTCAGGCTGCAGCTTCCCATTTAGAAAAAACCCATGGTGGTTTGGGAGTATTGATGGCAGGTGTACCTGGTGTCTCGCCGGCTAAGATTGTGATTTTGGGTGGTGGAGTAGTCGGTCGCAATGCTTTACAAATGGCAGTAGGTATGGGCGCAGATGTCTGCATCTTCGATCGCGATATTGATCGCCTGCGTCAGATTGATATGTTCTATGGCAATCGCGTACGCACTTTTTATTCTGATAGTTTGTTAATTGAACAAGAAGTGTGTGAGGCTGATGTGGTGATTGGCGCCGTTCTTTTGCCAGGTGCTGCTGCACCTAAACTGGTGACACGAGAGATGGTCAAGAAAATGAAAGCAGGTGCGGTGATTGTGGATGTTGCGATTGACCAGGGCGGTTGCTTTGAAACATCGAAACCGACCACTCATGCAGATCCGACCTTCCTGGTGGATGGAGTACTGCATTACTGCGTAGCCAATATGCCAGGTGCAGTCGCAAGGACATCTACCTTTGCATTAACCAATGCAACCTATCCTTTTGTAGAGGCGTTAGCTAATCGTGGGGTGGTGAAGGCATTATCGATTGACCATCACCTACGCAATGGCTTGAGTGTTCATAAAGGTGTTTTGACTTCTCAGCCTGTCGCACAGGCTCAGGGTCTTGACTTTGCTCTTGCGGAGGAGCTCTTTGTAGTCTAGTCACCTGAAGGATTTACACTGGCTAGATACTTACTCATTAAAGCCACAAGATCCATGGACGTTTCAGCCTTAACCCTCTCCGCTGGTGTAGTTGCATTAGCGGAGATGGGTGACAAAACCCATTTACTTTCTTTAATGCTTGCTGCTCGCTACCCTAGGCAAGCACTAGCCATCATTGCAGGTATTTTTATTGCCACGATTGCAAACCATGCCTGCGCTGCCTTACTTGGACACTGGCTGATGACCCTAGTTTCTCCAGATGTGATGCGTTGGATTTTGGGCACCAGTTTTTTAGGGATTGGTTTATGGCTTTTGGTTCCCGATCATATTGATGATGCGGCAGATTCTAAAGTGGCCGATCGTGCGCTTCAGGTATTGATGCTGACGGTTGTCCTATTCTTTTTGGCTGAGATGGGAGATAAGACGCAAATTGCAACTATTGCTTTGGGTGCTCGATATGAGGATGTGGTTTCGGTAACGATCGGCACTACATTGGGGATGATGTTGGCTAATGCCCCAGCGGTATGGATTGGTCAGAAATTTACCCAACGTATGCCAATCAAATGGGTGCATGCTGTTGCAGCAATCACGTTTATTGCTATTGGTGTGGCCACTCTGGCATGGAGTTAAGCTAATCCTCTACATTTGGGGATCTCTCGACTTAAAATAGTCAGATGAAAACTGATCTGCCTCAGAGCTTTCGTCGGCTCGAATATCTTCCCCCCGTATATACCTTTGACCAAGTTGAGTTGGATATTGCTTTAGATCCCGCCCGCACGATCGTGAAAAGCAAAATCGAAGTATTACCAGGCAAAAGTTTTGAACCTGGCGCACCTTTAGTGTTGGTTGGTCAGGAGTTGGAGTTTGTGAGTTTACGGATTAATGGCGAAGCGCATCGCCATTTTGAACTCACCCCAGAAACTTTGAGTATTCATTCTTTGCCAAATGAAGGTAAAGATAAATTCATTGTTGAAATTATTTCAGTGTGCGTTCCCAATAAGAACACCAGCCTCATGGGACTATATGTTTCGAATGGGAACTTCTTTACGCAATGTGAAGCAGAAGGCTTTCGGAAGATTACTTATTTCTTAGATCGCCCTGATGTGATGGCGCGTTATCGTGTGACTCTGCGAGCGCGTGAAGCTGAATGCCCTGTACTCCTTTCAAATGGCAATTTATTAAAAGAAGAGAAGTTACCCAACGGTTGGCATAGCGCAAGCTGGGAAGATCCATTTCCAAAACCCTCTTATTTATTTGCCTTAGTTGCTGGCAAGTTGGAGTGCATGGAAGAAACCATCACTACTAGCAGTGGTGCCAAAAAGTTATTACAGATCTGGGTTGAACCGCATGATCTAAAGAAGACCCGTCATGCAATGGATTCATTGATTGCCTCGATTCATTGGGATGAAAAGCGCTTTGGTTTGGAGTTGGATCTTGAGCGTTTCATGATTGTTGCAGTAGGTGACTTCAATATGGGTGCGATGGAGAACAAGGGCTTGAATATCTTCAATACCAAATTTGTTCTAGCCCAAGCTGAAACTGCAACAGACGCTGACTTTGCCAATATTGAAAGCGTTGTAGCCCATGAGTATTTTCATAACTGGACCGGTAATCGGGTGACCTGCCAAGATTGGTTTCAACTTTCTCTCAAAGAAGGCCTAACTGTCTTTAGGGATCAAGAGTTTTCCGCAGATCAAATGGGTACTAAGTCTGGCAGGGCGGTTAAGCGTATCGAAGATGTGAGATTGCTACGTCAATTGCAATTTCCAGAGGATGCGGGTCCGATGGCCCATCCCATTCGCCCTGATGAGTATCAGGAGATTAATAACTTCTATACCGTTACCGTATATGAAAAGGGTTCAGAGGTTGTCCGAATGTATCAGACCTTGCTGGGCAGAGAAGGTTTTCGCAAGGGTATGGATTTGTATTTCAAGCGCCATGATGGACAGGCGGTCACTTGTGATGATTTCTTAGCGGCGATGGCTGATGCTAACGGCAAAGACCTCACTCAGTTCAGAAGCTGGTATAGCCAAGCAGGTACGCCACGGGTGAAAGTGGCAGAGCACTATGATGCGGTCAATCATCAGTATCAACTCACTCTGACGCAAAGCTGTGCTCCAAGCCCTGGTCAGAATGAGAAAAAGCCATTTCATATTCCGTTAAAGATCCGCTTGATTAATGCTGCCAATGATCAAACAGAGCAATTACTAGAGCTTACTGAACCAACTCAGTCATGGACCTTTGACAATCTCACTGAGCGTCCCGTTCTATCTATTAATCGTAATTTCTCTGCGCCAATTAACATCGATTTTGAGCAAAGCGAGGTAGATCTCTTAACCTTATTCTCTGGCGATGATGATCCTTTTAATCGCTGGGAGGCGGGTCAAAAACTAGCCATGCAAATGATTTTGAACAATCGCTTGCCTGATGCTGGTCTGATTGACACTTACCGCAATCTATTGCTCGATCCCGATTTAGATCCTGCATTTAAAGAGCTTGCTTTGACGCTGCCTGCAGAGTCTTATTTATATGAGCAGTGCTCTAGTGTAGATCCCCAAAAAATCTTTGCTGCACGTCGTGCATTCCGAAGAGAAATTGCTAAGCAGTTGCAACTAGAGTGGGCTGCGCTTTATCAGCAGAACCAAACGCCTGGACCATTTAAGTCTGATGCTCTTGATTCAGGAAAGCGTGCGCTCAAAAATCTCGCTCTCAGTATGTTGCTTGAGGCTGATCCAAAGATTTGGGCGCCAATGGCAGCAAATCAATATCAAATTGCTGACAATATGACTGATCGCTATGCCGCATTGGCGACATTAGTCATTCATGGTGCTACGCCTGCCAATGATTGTTTGCATGATTTCTTTAGTCGCTTTGTAAACGATGCTCTGGTAATTGATAAGTGGTTTGCATTGCAATCGAGCCGTCCACCGGTTGATGGACTTGAGCTAACTCTTACTGATGTCAAACGTTTGCGTGAGCACCCAGCATTCAAGCTGAACAATCCAAATCGTGTACGTAGTGTGATTCATGCTTTTTGTGCCAACAATCTAGCAAGCTTTCATCAAGCTGATGGCAGTGGTTACGCTTTTTGGGCTGAAAGTGTCTTAGCTCTAGATCCCATTAATCCACAAGTTGCTGCGCGCCTCGCTAGAGCATTGGATCGCTGGCGCCTGTTTGCAGAGCCTTATCAAGGCAAGATGAAGACTGCCTTAGAGCGGGTGGCTGCATGCCCAACCCTCTCGCCAGATGTGCGCGAGGTCATTGGTAAGGCTTTGGGGGAGTGATTTCTTATGGCTTCCTTAGTGAAGTTGTTGGTTATAAGAAATACCAAGTTGGATCGCTAGTGACTCAAGGTGTTTATCAAGAGTCCAAATGAGTGCATTTTCTGATAGAAGAGTGGAGGCAATCAGAGAGATGTCAATTGCACCGCATCCGGATTCATGAAGTTTATGCGTTTCAATAAACTGCAATGTTTCTTCGGTAGTGGCTACAGTAGCTTGCTGCAGTTTTTTTAAATAATCTAGAGTTCTTGAGCGTGGCGATGGAGGAGATCCGCATGAAAGCTCAATCAAAATTAGAGGGTGGCATAGAATTCGATCGTTTACTAACAAAGACGTAAATGATGGATTCAATTTTCTGAAGTGAGATACCCACACTGAGGTATCCGCTAAAACCATCGCCATATTTATTGAGCACCATTGGATTTGCGCCGAGGGATGTTTTTCATTTGGGACGCCTTGCCCCCTAAAGCAGCAAGTCGTTTAGCGATTTGTACCCGTACAAATACATTCATGGCTTCACGGAAAAGGTCTGCCTTATCCATGCCAGGATCAGCAAGATCTAGCCCGCTTTGATATAGGTCGTCATCAATGGTTACTGTAGTTCTCATGATTATTCTCATCAAATTTGATGTAAAATAACATCAATTAAGTCATCATATACGATGATTTTAGTCTTGAAAAGAGGAAAATTAGATCGAAAGCAAATAAGAACCTTCTTTTAGGTAAAACTTTCATTACAGGGCAAAATAGACCCTAATCTCAATAGCACCTTGGAGAAATCGCTTTGTCTTCCAGTACCCATACAAATTTCAAGCAATATCTAGCAACAACTAAATCTCAGGGCGTAGCAATTCCCGTTGGACTACAAGATTTGCTGGTTGCTGTTGTTAATACTTGTTCTACCTTAAGTCATGAAGTCGCTCAAGGAGCTTTAATTGGTTTATTAGGATCCGCAGGCACTGGTAATGTGCAAGGTGAAGTTCAGCAAAAGCTAGACATCATTGCCAACGATTTATTAATTGAGGGCGTTAAAGCTTGTAAGTCACTTGCTGGGCTGGCGTCTGAAGAAATGGAATTACCAGTACCAGTGCAAGGTACCGGCGACTATCTTTTATTGTTTGATCCATTAGATGGCTCTTCCAATATCGATGTGAATGTGTCTATCGGCACGATCTTTTCGATTCTCAAAAAGCAAGATCCACAAGCGCCATTACAAACCTCTGACTTTCTATTATCGGGTCGTCACCAAGTAGCGGCGGGTTATGTGGTGTATGGCCCTCAAACAACGATGGCTTTAACTTTGGGTGATGGCGTAGTGATGTTTACCTTAAATAAAGTGACCGGTGAGTTCTTGTTGATTAAAGATGCTGTCACGATTTCGCACTCTACTAAAGAATTTGCTATCAATATGTCTAATATGCGTCATTGGGCTGACCCAGTGCGCCGCTATGTAGAAGAGTGTTTAGCTGGTGTAGGTGGTGCGCGTGAAAAAGATTTTAATATGCGCTGGATTGCATCGATGGTGGCTGATGTGCATCGTGTTTTATCCCGTGGTGGTGTTTTTATGTACCCTTGGGATCAACGTGAGCCCCATAAGCCTGGCAAATTGCGCTTAATGTATGAAGCCAATCCAATGAGCTTCTTGGTTGAACAAGCAGGTGGTGCGTCTACAAATGGTAAAGATCTGATTATGGATTTACAACCTACTGATTTGCATGAGCGTGTCTCCGTCATGCTGGGTTCTAAAGAAGAGATTGATCGTTTACAGCATTACCACGCATAAAGTGAATTAAAAAATCAAACCCAGTTTTCTAGCTTTAAGCCAGAAACTCTTGAAAACTCTTTGAGATTATTAGTGACTAGCGGTAAGTCTAATGCTAGCGCTTGTGCTGCAATCATCGTATCTAGCGAACCAATGGGCTGCCCTTGTTTCTCTAACTGAGCGCGCAATGTAGCATAGGCCCAAATGCAGTTGGTATCAAAAGGAACAATAGTCATTGGTGCTAGAAATAAATTGAGTGCCTGTTTATTTCTGATTGAATTTGTTTTTTCTACGCCATAAGCGAGCTCCGCAGCAACAATGGTAGATATACCAATCTCGCCAGACTGAAATGATTTGAAACGCTCTAGAACGCTAGGTGGTTTTTGATTGATGATGTAGATGCAAATATTGGTGTCTAGCAAAATCAAGGGGCAATCTCCACCCGATCTTGTTGCTCTGGTTGATCACGAGTTAATTGCATTCCTGGCTCAAAACTGTCTAAAGACGCGCAAATTGCTGTAAATAAACCATTTTTTGGCAAGAGGAGGACGCCGCCAGCAAAGTGCTGCACAGTGACTTCGGAATCTGTAAAACGATATTCCTTGGGAAGTCGCACCGCTTGGCTACGACCGGTTTTGAAGATTTGGGCTATGTCCATGATTTCCCCTCTTTTGATATGTATCAGTGATATATACTTTAATGAGATTCAATCTATTTAGCAAGCCTATTTTTCAGTAGGATTGAGAATGCAAAAGGCCCAATCATAAGACTGGGCCTTTTAAATAGGGTTTACCATTTTTACTTCATTGATTATGGCTTTACCTTTTCCTTTAGGTAGACCAAAGACTCTTCTACTTGGTCAATCAGAATCAAGCAAACATCGCCTTCAGAGACTTCATTCAAGGCAGTATCAATTGCTTTGAATTCTCCATGGATCTCTTTCACTTGTTTGGCTTTCGTGGTGCCAATTAAGCCCTCTTGCAAAAGCTTTAAGACTTCGCCATCTTCACGACCACGTTGGCAAGCATCTTGATAGAGGATGACGTTATCAAAAGCGTTGCCCAAGATGCGCGTGAGATCCCGAATGTCTTCATCGCGACGATCTCCGGCACCACTAATAACCACGTGACTTTTCTTGGGCTTCATAGATTCAACAGCACTTGCTAAAGCACGCATCGCATCAGGGTTGTGACCATAGTCAGCAATTACCGTAGCTCCCTTGTGTTTGAATTGATTAAAGCGCCCTGGTACAGCGTTGGCAGTACTCTCAAAGCTATTTAAGCCACGCGCAATCTTCTCAGCATCAAGGCCTAAGGCCCAAGCAGCACCAATGGCTGCCATAGCATTTTCAATCTGAAAACCAAGTACGCCATTTTGGGTGAGGGGGATTTCGCTTACAGGGAAGCGATACATCACGCGCGATCCTTTAGAGGCAACAATGTAAGTACCATCAAAGAAGATGACTTTCTTATTCTTGGCGCGATGCGCAGTGATGACGGGGTGATGTTGATTTTGGGCAAAGAAGATGACCCGCCCAGAGCACTTATCACCCATCTTGGCAACCATAGGATCTGCTCCATTGAGAACAGCCGCACCAGTTGGTGCTACGTTTTGTACAATCACCCGTTTTAGGATCGCTAAATCTTCTACGCTAGAGATATAGTTCAATCCTAAGTGGTCGCCTTCACCAATATTGGTTACTACTGCAACTTCACAACGATCAAAGCCCAATCCCTCACGCAATAAACCGCCGCGAGCAGTTTCTAGAACAGCAGCATCGACATCGGGATGCATTAATACGTTGCGCGCACTTTTAGGGCCACTGCAATCACCGGTATCAATCAGGCGATGATTGATATATACGCCATCAGTGCCAGTCATGCCAACCCTCAGACCAGTTTCGGTGAGGAGGTGGGATATTAAACGGACTGTGGTTGTTTTGCCGTTAGTTCCCGTCACAGCAACCACTGGAATGCGACCATCTTCGCCTGGCGGGAACATCGTATTAATAATGTCTTCTCCAACAGGGCGGCCTTTGCCGTAGGAGGGCTTTAAATGCATACGCAATCCTGGGGCAGCATTGACTTCAACAATGCCGCCACCTTGTTGTTCTAAAGGTTTGTAAATGGATTCGCAAAGGATATCTACGCCGGCGATATCTAAACCAATCATCTGGGCGGCCGCTATAGCACTAGCAGCTACGTCAGGATGAACATCATCGGTAACATCGGTAGCAGTGCCGCCGGTACTGAGGTTGGCATTATTGCGTAATAACACGCGCTCACCAGTTTTAGGAACGTATTGTGGTGTGAGTCCAGAGCTTGCTAGATGAGCTAATGCAATATCGTCAAAGCGAATCTTGGTTAATGCTGTTGCATGTCCATCGCCCCGCAATGGATTTTGATTTTCTTTTTCAACCAGTTCTGCAACAGTGTGTTTGCCATCGCCAACTACTTGAGCAGGCTCACGACGGGCTGCAGCAGATAAGCGATTGCCAACGACGAGTAAGCGATAGTCAGCACCAGGAAGATAACGCTCTACGATCGTCTCGCGTCCAAAGCCTTGGGTGACTTCAAAGCCTGCACGGACTTCTTCTTCGGTTTGGATATTGGCAACTACGCCTTTTCCTTGATTGCCATCTTTTGGTTTGAGCACAATCGGGCCACCAATCTTTTGGGCAGCACGCCATGCATCATCTACATTAGTCACAACTTCACCAATCGGCACAGATACTCCAGCCGCAGCCAAGAGATTTTTGGTAAGCTCCTTATCTTGTGCAATGGCTTCAGCAATAGCACTGGTGTCGCTGGTCTCTGCTGCCTGAATTCGTTTTTGTTTGCTACCCCAGCCAAATTGCACCATGCTGCCTTCGGTCATGCGACGGAAGGGAATGTTACGTTGAAGTGCTGCATCAACGATTGAGCCAGTGCTTGGTCCAAGGCGCACATCTTCGTACAAAGCTTCTAACTCTGAGAGAGCCGCAGCTAAATCAAAGGGGGCATCGTTTAGGGTTGCTTGAATCAATGCAAAACCAAAGTCAAAGGCCATACGGCCAACAACTTCTTCGACGTATTCAACGACTACTTGATATACGCCGTCATCTATTGTTTGAACTGTACGACTGAAAGTCACAGGACAACCTGCTTGAGCTTGTAATCCCAGAGCAGCATGTTCTAGCGCATGCGCTAATGAGAGAGGCTCAGTTAAACCACCACGACGCATGCTTCCCAGTTGTGGAAAGCGTTCACGAATCTTCGTTTCAAATTGGGGAATAGCATCAATCGAGCGCTCAGAACGATCGCAAGTAACGATGGCTTCTAGGGCAGTGTGGCGGCTCCATAAATTGGGGCCACGTAGCATACGAATACGGGTGATTTCCAATTAAGCCCCTATTGCAGTTGTAGCATCTGGTACATAGGTTTCTGCGCCAGCTTCAATCACGTTAAACGGAATGTCTAATGCCCAAGCAGCAGCAATCGCAGCGCCGAGATTCATAGTCTTCCATGGCATGGCGCTATTAGATTCAGAGTGGCGCGGCACGGGGATTGATTTTTGATCCAGCTTTCCAGACTTCAAAGTAATTTGTTGTTTGCCAACTAGTACGACGCGACCACTATTGAGTAGATGGTTTTTAATCACTTCTGAATCTGAATGCTCGCTAAAGAAAATCACCTCACCATCACATAGCTCAGCCATCTGCAGACACATTGGATCATCGGCGTTTAGAACCCCCACACCGGTTGGTAGAACTACATCAATTTGAGTGCGCACAATACTAAAGACCTGATCTTCATCATAGATAGCGTACTGTGGGAAGTTGGCTTTAGGATCAACATTGAGTACGACACCAACTTGGCAGCGATCATAGGCCAATCCTTCGATCAGCATAGATAGGTGGTTATTTTCAATCACCGCTGCTTCTACGGCACGATTCAGGAGGGTGCGACGTGCGTTTTCCCAATTGGATGCATTGGTATTTGGAATCGAGCGACTACCAAAAAATAAACCTTTACTGCAAGACAAGCCAACATAGACGTTTGTGAGGCGGAGGAAATGAGCAATCATTTCAGCAACGGGTGTTTTGCCGCTCTCGCCACAAATGCCTACTAGTGGAATGCGGAAATCTGTGCCCTGAGGAAATAGGTGGTTTGCAATCTCTTTACCAACGGGTTGTGGTTTGCCGCTAGCAGGCTTGAGATGCATTAGGAGGCCTGGGCCAGCATTGACTTCTACGATGGCAGCGTTCTGCTCAGCAAGTGGGCGGCTAATGTCTTGGGCTACCAAATCAACGCCTGCAATTTCTAAACCAACCACTCGTGCTGCTAGGGCTACTTGACTAGCAACATCAGGATGAACTAAATCAGTGACATCAAATGCCACGTTGCCGTTACTCTGAATTAATACCTTTTGGTCTGTTGCTGGAATGCTAGCGCCAGTTAATTGTTGGCGAGCAAGTTCGAGTTCTACTGCAGAATCAATACGTACTGGATTGAGTGGATGTTCTTCTGCGGTGCCGCGACGGGGATCAGAATTAATCTGAATCTGAATCAGATCTTGAACAGTATGTTTGCCATCGCCAGTGACCCATACAGTTTCCCCTTTTGCCGCAGCGACAACTTTGTTACCAACTACGAGTAAGCGATGTTCATCGCCAACAATATGACGCTCCACCAATACTTCGCTACCCTCATCAATGGCTACTGCGTAAGCAGCTTCAATTTCTTGTTGGGTATACAGATTAATAAACACACCTCGACCATGATTACCGTCGATGGGTTTGACAACCACTGGCAAGCCAATATCCTGTGCGGCCTCCCAGGCATCATCAGGACTAGTAACAGTTCGGCCTTCTGGGGTTGGTACGCCAGCGCTGCGTAGCAAACTCTTCGTTAAATCTTTATCACGGGAAATTGTTTCAGCGATTGCGCTAGTTTGATCTGTTTCAGCAGTCCAGATGCGCCGCTGTTTTGCGCCGTAACCCAATTGAACTAAATTGCCTCCCGATAGACGGATAGAAGGAATGCCACGCTCTTCAGCTGCATTAACGATGCAAGCAGTGCTAGGTCCTAGTAATAAATCATCACCAATGTCACGCAGACTCTCAATAATATTTTGAACTTCAGCAACACAATCTTTATTGTCTTGCGCAAGAGCAAGAAAGAGGTCGCGTGCGTATTTGAGGGCAGTGAGGGTGACTTCCTCATTGATCGCGCTCACCATCACTTTGTAGACACCACGGCGATCACCATCACGCGCTTTACCAAAGCCACCTGGAATGCCTGCCAGGTTTTGCAACTCGAGCGTCAGGTGCTCCATGATGTGAGCAGGCCAAGTGCCTTCTTCGACGCGCTTGAGAAAGCCACCGGTTTCTCCGTAGCTGCAACGATGTTCAACTAAGCTGGGCAGTGCTTGAACCAGGCGGTCATAAAAGCCAGGAATCAGATTAGAGGGATAGTCTTCAAGATCCCCGATATCAATCCAAACCTCAATCACGGGATGGTAAGTCCACATATTGGGGCCACGGAGATGCTTAACACTCAGGATCTCGATGGATTTATCTAGTAATTGGGGCATGTATGGTGTTGCAAAGGGGTTGGCGCCTGGATTTAGCAGGTGGCGCTGTTCACTGTCTCTCTGTTTATAGTTTTATTGAAAATCTACAAAAATAGCAAAAATACATAAAAAAGACTACTTGCCTAATTTAACGGTTTTCTACCCCCGAAAGTTGACAGGACCGATAAATCTAAAAAATCTAGCTCCACTATACTTTTAGGGTTAATGAAGCCAGAAATCCTTCCTTTTGCCCCTGTGCTACCAAGTGATTGGCTGAGCGTTCTTAAGGGTGACAAATCCCCCATTCAAAGCCTAGAGGCAGTACTGGCTTGGGTCGAGCTTGATTTGGGTGCTGACTTGCACTTTGAAAGAAGTCTACTTTTGCTCACTGAAGAAGGCTTATTTTGGACCGATGGTGCAAAGTTTGAATCTTGGCCCGCTAGCTCAAGAGAGCATCTCGTTCATGGCGATCATGCTGGTGTGGGTCATTTAAAGCTCGAAACAGCGGATGCGCTGCAAAGAATTTGGTATTTCACCTTGGCAGTCAATCCTCAGGTTTTGCGTTTGCAGTCCAGCTTCAGAAAACTGACCCATGGCGCTGAGCAGGGTCGGGACGATGTGAGTGAGTATGACAGGCAGGTTTGTCCTGTTTGCTTGAGCCCTAAACCGGCTAACTCTGATGGTTGTCCAACTTGTGATCCTGAAGATGATAAGCCGCCATCAACTTGGACCTTGTTCAAATTATGGCGTTTTGCTAAGCCGTATAAAAATCAACTGTTACTCGGTTTTGTGCTGACACTGCTATCGACTGGCGCAACTCTGATTCCACCGTATTTGACGATGCCCCTGATGGATCATGTCTTGATTCCTTATGAGCGTGGTAACCCCATTGATTTTCATTTAGCAAGTATGTATTTGTTTGCGCTATTTGGCGCGGCCATCATTGCTTGGGGATTGGGTTGGTGGAAAACTTATCTACTGGCTTTAGTGAGTGAACGTATTGGTGCAGATTTACGCAATACGACTTTCGAGCACTTACTCAAACTCTCGCTCGAGTACTTCGGTGGTAAGCGCACTGGTGACTTGATTGCACGTATTGGCGCAGAGACTGATCGCATCTGCGTCTTCTTGTCGCTATACGCATTGGACTTTGCGACTGATGTCCTCATGATCACGATGACCGCAGCTATCTTGGTTTCGATTGATCCTTTGCTGGCACTAGTGACCTTAGCGCCATTGCCATTCATTGTATGGATGATTCATGTTGTGCGCGATCGTTTGCGTTTTGGCTTTGAGAAGATTGATCGTATCTGGTCTGAAGTCACAAACATTTTGGCAGATACGATCCCAGGCATTCGGGTAGTCAAAGCGTTTGCGCAAGAAGATCGTGAGTTAAAGCGTTTTGTAGATTCCAATAAACACAACCTTCAAATTAATGATCGTGTAAATCGTGTTTGGGGTTTGTTCTCGCCAACCGTCACACTCTTAACCGAGACTGGTTTATTGGTGGTGTGGGGCTTTGGTATCTGGCAAGTAGCACATCAGAAAGTCACCGTTGGTGTCTTGATTGCGTTTCTTGCATACATCGGCCGTTTTTATGTACGACTTGATTCAATGAGTCGTATTGTGTCGCACACCCAAAAAGCAGCTGCGGGTGCCAAGCGTATCTTTGATATTTTGGATCATGTCTCGAGCGTTCCTGAACCGATTAATCCCGCACCTCTGGGGCCTGTCAGTGGACGCATCTCGATGCGCGGCGTGGGTTTTCGCTATGGCAATCGTGCGGTAACAAAAGGTATTGATTTAGATATTGCTCCAGGCGAGATGATTGGCTTAGTAGGTCACAGTGGTTCAGGCAAGAGTACCTTGGTCAATTTGATTTGCCGTTTCTATGACGTGAGCTCTGGCTCTATATCCTTAGATGGGCGCGATATTCGTAGTATTGGTATTGCCGATTATCGGAAGTGTATCGGCCTGGTATTGCAAGAGCCATTCCTATTCTTTGGCACGATTGCAGAGAACATTGCTTACGGCAAGCCTGATGCTACTCGTGAAGAAATCATTGAAGCAGCACGTGCTGCCCATGCCCATGAATTTATTCTGCGCTTACCACTAGGCTATGACTCATTAGTGGGTGAGCGCGGTCAATCTTTATCTGGTGGTGAGCGTCAACGCATCTCGATTGCCCGTGCGCTCCTGATTAATCCAAGCATCTTGATTTTGGATGAGGCAACTTCATCCGTTGACACCACTACAGAAAAAGAAATTCAGCGCGCTTTAGATAACCTTGTTAAAGGTCGCACAACCATTGCGATTGCACATCGTTTATCAACACTCAGAAAGGCAGATCGCCTCGTGGTATTAGATAAGGGTGAGATTGTGGAGATTGGATCACACGAGCATCTAATGGAAGCCCAAGGGGCTTACTACACCTTGTATCAAGCTCAGTTGCGTCATGCTGCAGAGTTAGTCGAGGGCGGCGCCATTGGAGAGAGTTTGGAAGAAAGCTCAGAAGAGGGTAAACGAGAAAAGCAGGAAGAAAAACGAGAAGAGAAACTACAAGAGATCGCGAAAAATATTGGGGGCGGGGTATGACGCAAGCCAATCAATCTGCACATCAACTAAAGCGGGATTCTCTGGGTCGCATGATCTTCGTAGATGCTAAGGGCAATACGCATATTGGCGTGCATCCCGTAAGAGCATTTCCAATTACGGCTCCAGGTGCTGGAGTGGGCATCATGGATCAGTCTGGTAAAGAAGTATTTTGGTATCCCGATGTTGCTGCCATTCCAAGGGATGAGCTTGCTGTGATTGAAGAAGAATTGGCTGCGCGCGAATTTATGCCAGTGATTGAGAGAATTACCAAAGTCTCTACTTTTGCTACGCCCAGTATTTGGGATATTGATACAGACCGAGGCCCAACTCGCATTCGCCTGAAGGGTGAAGAAGATATTCGCAGAATTGCTGGTAATACTTTGTTAATTGCAGACTCCAATGGCCTGCAGTTTTTAATCAAAGACTCTACCCAGCTAGACAAGCTTAGCAAAAAGCTTTTAGACCGTTTCCGCTAGAATTTATTTCGGTAAGCCGCTTTAGCTCAGTTGGTAGAGCAGTTCATTCGTAATGAAAAGGTCGCCAGTTCGATTCCGGCAAGCGGCACCAATCCTCATTTAATTTAGGGTAAACCCTATAAGACTCACCAAGCCCATATTGCAATTCCCGCTGCAATCAATAGACTTATTTTTTGTACGTTTTTTGTGCATTAAATGCCATTAGTAACATGCAGTGTAAGTACACTAAGCCTAGCCTTTGGCTTTATTTATCAGGGTTTCCACTATGTTAAGGTTGCCCATGTGTAAGGATTTTGAAATTATTGATGGTAGTCAAGTTCAACATGCACATCTTGTTTAAAAATCACACACAAATTAAATAAGTAAATAAGCCAAATTAAATTGGTAAACATTTTTGGAGACATACTTAATGAAGATGAAGTTTAAGAGAGCATTGATTTCCACCACCTTAGCCCTCGGTGTAGTTGGTGTTTCACCTGCATTTGCAGCATGGGAACCAAACAAGCCAGTTGAATTCATTATTCCTGCTGGTCCTGGCGGTGGTGCTGACCAAATGGCTCGCATGATCCAGGGAATCATCACCAAAAATAATTTAATGAAGCAGGCGGTGATCCCTGTGAATAAGGGCGCTGGTGCTGGTGCTGAAGGTTTCTTGGCAATGAAAGAAGCCAAAGGTGATCCCAATAAGATTGTGATCACACTTTCTAATTTATTTACAACGCCATTAGCAACCGGTGTTCCATTTAATTGGCAAGACATTACTCCGGTAGCAATGTTGGCGTTAGATCAGTTTGTGTTGTGGGACAACGCAGAAAAGCCTTATAAGACAGCCAAAGAATATATTGACGCTGCTAAAGCTGCTGGTCCGGGTAAATTCAAAATGGGCGGAACCGGTTCTAAGCAAGAAGATCAAATCATTACCGTAGCCATTGAAAAAGCAACAGGCGCTAAATTTACCTACATTCCTTTCAAAGGGGGTGGCGATGTTGCTGTTCAGCTGGTTGGTAACCACGTTGATTCATCCGTGAACAACCCAATCGAGGCGGTAGCGCAGTGGCGTGCTAACAAATTACGTGCATTGTGCGTATTTGATGACACCCGCATGCCATACAAAGAAAAAATTACCGATACTCAATCATGGTACGACGTGCCGACTTGTAAAGAGGCAGGTGTAACAACTGACTACACCATGTTGCGCGGTATTTTCATGGCTCCTGGCGTCACTCAAGAGCAGGTTGATTTTTATATCGATTTATTTAAAAAGGTACGTGCTACACCAGAGTGGAAAAAGTTCATGGCTGATGGGGCATTTAATCAGACATTTATGACAGGTAAAGAGTTTAGAAACTGGCTGACATTAAATGAAGCTTTGCATAAGCAATTAATGACTGAAGCTGGCTTCTTGGCTAAGTAATTTGTGGAAATCTGATAGGGCCTCCATTGGGGGTCCTATTTTTTGAGTAAGTGCATTAATTAACCTTAATAAAAATATAAAAATGTCCGAACATACAAATAATACAAATCAAGACTCAGTTATTAGCATAAGAGCAATGGATGTGATTACCTCTATCTTGTTTCTTGCTGTAGGCTTGACAGTGATGATTGGCAGCCTTAAGTTGGGTGCTAGTTGGGGCGCTGATGGCCCGGAGGCTGGTTACTTTCCTTTCTATATCAGCTTGATCATCATGCTTTCTAGCACGGTTACTTTGTATCAAGCCGCCATCGTGAATAAGAAAAAGAAAACAGAAACGTTTGTTGAAAAAGAGCCGTTCAAGCAAGTCATGGCGGTATTACTACCAGCGATTGTTTTTGTTCTAGGTGTGCAATTGATTGGTATCTATGTTTCTTCCGCTATCTATATCGCAATCTTTATGGTGTGGTTAGGAAAATACCCAATTTGGAAGGCGGTTGCTGTATCGATTGGAGTAAGTGCAGCCCTTTACCTCATGTTCGAATTCTGGTTCCAAGTTCCATTGCCGCATGGCTCATGGATTAATCCACTCGAGTTCGTAGGCGTGCAATAAAAAAGAATAACTATTAAAAAAGATTAGAAAAGAAGGAGTCCAAGTTGGAAGAAATTAATGCTCTATTCAACGGCTTTGCCGTTGCAATGACGCCCTTTAACTTATTGTTGATGCTCGTTGGCGTAACGCTCGGTGTGATCATCGGTGTGTTGCCAGGTTTGGGTGGCGCAAACGGAATTGCGATTCTGTTGCCATTGACTTTCACTATGCCGCCAACCTCTGCAATCATCATGCTTTCCTGTATTTATTGGGGCGCATTATTCGGCGGTGCAATTACATCGGTTCTATTTAATATTCCTGGCGAACCATGGTCGGTTGCGACAACCTTTGATGGTTATCCAATGGCTCGTAATGGTAAAGCTGGTGAGGCGCTGACTGCTGCATTCACATCTTCATTTGTAGGCGCTTTCTTTGCAATTGTGATGATTACTTTCTTGGCGCCGTTGGTAGCGAAGTTTGCGCTACAATTTGGTCCGCCAGAATTCTTCTCGGTCTATCTGCTTACCTTCTGTAGTTTCGTAGGCATGAACAAAGGTTCGCCGTTTAAGACTATTTCTGCCATGATGCTCGGCTTCGCCCTAGCAACTGTTGGTATGGATACCGTTACCGGTCAATTGCGTTTGACGTTCGGTAATCCAGAGTTGATGCGTGGCTTTGACTTCTTGATCGCGGTGATTGGTTTGTTTGGTATCGGTGAGATCCTCCTCTCCATGGAAGAGGGCTTGGCATTCCAAGGTGCTGCAGCGAAGATTCGTGGCAAGGTTGTGCTCGAGACATGGAAGCAATTGCCTAAGTACTGGGCTACTTCATTGCGCAGCTGTCTGATTGGTTGCTGGATGGGCATTACTCCAGGCGGCGCAACTCCTGCATCCTTCATGGCTTACGGCGTAGCCAAGCGCGTATCTAAAGACGGTGATAAGTTTGGTACTGGCAAGATGGAAGGTATTGTTGCGCCAGAAACAGCAGCTCACGCTGCAGGAACAGCAGCGCTCCTCCCAATGTTGTCCTTAGGCATTCCAGGTTCACCTACCGCAGCAGTGTTGCTT
Source organism: Polynucleobacter sp. AP-Feld-500C-C5 (assembly GCF_018882265.1). Classification (NCBI taxonomy): domain Bacteria; kingdom Pseudomonadati; phylum Pseudomonadota; class Betaproteobacteria; order Burkholderiales; family Burkholderiaceae; genus Polynucleobacter; species Polynucleobacter sp. AP-Feld-500C-C5. The sequence goes on from NZ_JACVOW010000026.1 coordinate 87,825, forward strand.
GGTGGTCTATTGATCTGGGGTCTACAACCTGGCCCATTGCTCTTCGTTGAGAAGCCAGACTTTGTTTGGGGATTGATAGCCAGTATGTACTTAGGTAACTTGGCTGGCTTGTTTGTGGTGTTAACTTGTGTGCCTTTGTTTGCCTCTATCTTGAGAATTCCATTCTCCATCATTGCACCAGTCATTATTGTGATTTGTGCGGTAGGTGCCTATACCGTTCACAATGCAATGTTTGACGTTTGGTTGATGCTCGGCTTTGGGGTGGTTGGTTATGTCTTTAAGAAACTGGACTACCCAATGGCGCCAATGGTTTTGGCCTTGGTATTGGGTGATCGCGCAGAAGACTCTTTCCGTCAGTCGATGTTGTTCTCACAGGGAAGCTTAGATATTTTCTTCTCTAACGCATTGGTGGGCGGCATTACATCCCTTGCATTAGTGCTTCTCTTCTGGCCATTGATTGGCAAGGTGATTGGCAAGAAAAAGGCTGCAGCAGCTTAAGAAGAAATACGCTAGAAATAGCGATTTCCAGTAGAAAAGGGGCGCAAGCCCCTTTTTTCATGCAAAAGTCATAAATCCGATAAAATTCCATCAACATGATTTTCCGCAAAAACCACCTCATTCACTGGATTGCTGCAAGCGCAATCGCAATGAGTGCGCTTGCCCCAGCCGTTTCTCAAGCGGTATCGCTGGCAAAGCATGGTCAAGGTCTTACGATGGAGATTTGCTCTACTAGTGGCGCCAAGATGGAAATCAAGGTGCAGACAGATGACCAAGAGGTCGCTGATCAAGCGCAGCCCTGTCCATATTGTGTATCTCAGAACAGTATCACCCCAGCTTTCAATACCAGCCTCACATTTGCAGCACCAACATCTGTTGCGTTGCTACCTCAGCTTTTCTATCAATCACCTAAGCCACTCACGGTTTGGGTAACACCTCCCTCAGCAGCACCTCCAGTACAAGCCTAAATACTTTTTAGGGCATAGCCTAGCTATGTAGTTGGCAATCAAGTTGCCGTCATGTTGTGTGGAGAAGTAAACCTTGTTGTACACAAAGAAAATCAGTGCATGCATTGTCATGTTATTGGCATCAATCGTCATTAGTGCCCAGTCACAAGCACAGTTTGCTCCGCCGCCTAGCTATGATCAAAAGTTGGCTGATATGGTTGTTACTGCAACAAAATCAGGAACCCTTCTGCGTGATATGACTCAGAACACCACAGTTTTGACTAAGGAAGAGTTGGAGATTTCGCCCGATCAAACCATTGACCAAGTATTAAAGAACCAATCAAGCGTTTTTTTGAATGATCAACCTTTTTATGAAAAAGATCCTACTGGTCAAAGTATTAACGTTCGTGGACTGGGAAATGCTAGAACATTGGTTTTGATTGACGGCGTTCCTGCCAATGATGCTATGTATGGAACTGTGCAATGGAATTTAGTTCCCATGTCAGCCATTCAAGATGTTGAATTTATCCGTGGCGGCGTTTCTAGTTTGTATGGAAATATGGGTATGGGTGGCGTGATTAATATTACAACCAAGCCTATTAGCGAAAATAAGGGGGAGATATCGGGAAGTATTGGTTCTTATGCCACTGGAACTGTAGCAGTGTCAAAAGAGTTGGCAATGAGTGACTCATTTAAATTGCGAGCTTCAGCTGATTATTTCAGTACTGAGGGATATCAGAATATTGCAACTATCTCTCCTTCTTCGCAGAGTGCGTTAAAGACGGGCATGGGTAATGAAAGTGCTGAAAATGCAAATTACAGATTGCAAGGGTCAGCAAAGCTCAGTCTAGATACAGATAGCTTTTTTAATCTTGGTCTGCATTCAATGTCAAACCTACCAACGGGCGGTTATAGTTTTGCAAGAAAATCTACTAACGAGATGACGCTTTCTGGAGGCTCAACCACAAGACTAAATTCTAGCGAGCAGGTTCAAGTAAATGCCTATTATGAGAACACCACATTGCAACAGCAAAATGTGAGCTCAAGCAATCCTTATATTAATGCTACGTTTCATAATCCCTATTATCAAGTTGGTGGATCGGGTCAATATACAAAAAATCTTCAGGATCAGGCAATTGATCAAGTGATTATGAGCATAGATGCGAAGCAGTTATCGGCATCTAATTTTCAGAATAACTATGCCTCACCTGGTGCCGCAAATTATCAAACCAGTAAATTAGGGGCACTGACCTCGCAGGTTGTTGCACAGGGCACCCAAAATTTTGCAGGTCTTTTAGGTCAAGTGAAATCAAATCTCAATGCCATTCCTCTGCAGGCAACTTTATCGGCTAGGGTAGATAACTGGACTAGTCAGATCCCAACGAACTATACGCAAGCTGTGGGAGGCGCACAGGTCAGCACGGCTGTACCCAATCAATCCAAAACGAAACTAAGCCCAAATCTGGGTTTGTTATACCGCGCATCTAAGGAGTTGGATTTTAGGGCTGCAGCTTATCAGGCATTTCATGCTCCTGGTCTCAATAACTCTATCCGCAGTTATGGATCGGGCTCGAGCTATGTTGGTAATAATCCGTTCTTAACTCCAGAAAATATGACTGGATATGAGATTGGATCTGACTATCGATGGAAGTCAGGATTTATTCAAGTTACTGGATTTAATGCAAATGTTACTAACGCAATTGCTACTTATACCCTTTCAAGTAGTCAAATTGCTAGTACCTGTTCTCCAGTATGTAGTAGTGGCGCTAAATCGTATAGCAATGATCAATCACTTCGTAGTACTGGATTGGAGATGCAGGCACATTGGGATGTCAGCTCAAAATGGGCTACCGATCTTAGCTATACCTTAACCAAGGCAGTTTTAACTTCTACTTATGGAGCAATTGATACAGTCTTAAATCCTACGGGCGTGCAGATCGCTGGTACGCCTAGAAATATGGCAAGTGCAAATATCACTTACTATTCCATTTCAAAAACAAGCTTGACGACTTCAGTGCGCTATATTGGAAATTCTTGGTATGACACAGCCCATACCCTGCCAATTCCGGCGTATGCAGTATTGGGAGCGAGGGTGAACCATGAGTTGACTCCCAATACATCAGTTTATTTAAGTGCGGTAAATCTGTTGAATCGTAATTACATTACCTTTGGCTCTGGTTCTCAATATATTGCTGGTCAGCCTCAGACAATTACCGTTGGCGCACGTATCATCTTTTAATGATGAAATCCCATTTTTTCCCTTCGGCATGGTTAACTACATTAAGAGCCTTCTTAATAGGAGTGCTTTGTGTATGTGGTCGAGCAGAGGCCCAAATGGATCATTCATCTCCTATGGTGGCAGCAAAGATAAACAATACTTGTCAAGGAGTGGGTTTGGAGTGCGCCAATGCAGCCACTCCATTTTTTGCTCTTGATGGCAAATTACTCCTAGCGTGGACTACAAATGGAGTTGTATCAGTAGGGCAGTCATCTGATCTCGGAAAAACATGGATAGCGACTGTCAAAATTGCAGAGCATGGTAAGTCATTAGATACTGGTAGCGATGCCCGCCCCCAAATTGTTGCTGATAAACAGGGCAACGTCTTTTTGGCTTACGCCTTTTTTAAAGACTCCAATTGGAATGCGCAGATTAATACGGCTAGATCTACTGATGGCGGTAAATCTTTTACTGTCCCGGTATCCTTGGTTCAGGATAGTTCTAGTCAACGTTTCCCATCGGTATTGATCAGGCCGGACGACTCTATTTTTATTTCTTGGATAGATAAGCGCCTAGTAGTATCTGCCAAGCAGGGTGGTTCTAAACGTTTAGGCGGTTCAATTGCTTATTCATTTTCAAGTGATGGCGGAAAAACATTTAAAGCTGAGCAATTTGCAAATGAGAGTAGTTGTGAATGTTGTCGCATTGGTAGCGGTCTAGATCCACAAAACCAACCCGTGATTGTGTATCGAGCTATATTCCCAGGGGGTATTCGGGATCAAGCAAGCCAAGTTATTGCTACCAAAGGTGCTGAGCCAATTCGTCGAGTCGCAGATGATGATTGGAAGACCGATGCTTGTCCGCATCACGGTCCATCAATTGCAGTTTCTGGATCTGGAAAATTTCATGTCGCTTGGTATACCCAGGGAAATAAGCGCTCTGGTGTTTTTTATGCCAACTCTAGCAATCAAGGATTGAGTTATTCTGCGCCCGTCAGAATTGGAGCAGAAGGAGCGAACGTTTCTAGGCCTTATCTCTTAGCCTTGGGACAACAGGTATGGTTAGCATGGAAAGAATTTGATGGAACTCACGCTTTGGTTTACATGAAACAATCTACTGATGATGGTAAAACGTGGAGTACTCCACAGATGATTTCTAAAACAAATGGGTATAGCGACCACCCCTTATTGATCAATCAAGGAGATACGGTATTTTTATCTTGGCTGACAAGAGTCGACGGGTATCAATTGATTCAGCTTGGACAAAAAAAATGAGAAGATATTTATTCGCCTTAATCATTGCTATTGGGTCGATAAACCTTGCCTTTGCTGATAAAGCAACCCTGAAGCCTTATCAAAGTGGTGAATGGTCTAATTTAGTGAAGAGTGCTAATGGCGCACCCATCGCCATTCATTTTTGGGGGGTTACCTGCCCGTCATGTGTCAAGGAGATGCCGCAGTGGGGGCTGTTCGTGAAGAATAATCCGAATGCAAAAATAGTTTTTATTCAGGTTGATGATGTTTCACAAGAAGCAATGAAAAAAATGCTGAGCAAAGCGGGCTTGGATAAGGCGAATAATTATTATGTCGCTGCGCCTTTTGATGAGCGCTTGCGTTATGAGATCGATCCTAAGTGGCATGGCGAGACGCCAACAACAATCTTGATAGATAAAAATGGGAAGGCTTCCCGTAAAACAGGTTTGATTAATTTTCAGCAACTACAGTCCAAGCTGGTTACTGGCGACTAGAACAATCAATTAACCGATAGAAATTAGGCTTCAGCAAATATGCGTACCTGGTTAATGAAACGAAATTGCTCATTGACACCCAAACAAGTGGGGTGGTTCTATGCGTCTATCTGCGCTTTTTCTTTCTTAATTGCAGGATTCTTTTTGGCTCTTGGTATTTGGATGGTAATCATTTTTACCTCCCTAGATATCTTGGCTTTAACATTTGCTCTTTATATCTACACCCGTCATGCGCTAGATTATGAAAAAATTTCTATTGACGACAAAGTCTTGGTTGTTGAGCAAAGTTGGGGTGGCAAATTAAAAACCCATGTATTTAATACCTTGTGGACTCGGTTAGAACGCGAGGGCTTTAAGGGCAGGCGTTTGGCATTAAAAAGCTCAGATCATTCTCTGCCCATTGGACTATTTGTCCGTCAAGACCAGTTTGAGCTCTTTGAGCAGGAGTTGAAAGCGCATTTAGGTAATCGTTAGAATAAATTTAAAACTGTTTTAAAGAAGAGGGATGTTAATATGAAATCAAAATTACTCGTAATCATGTGTGCTGCAATTGGCATTACTTTAGGCACCGCGGCTATTGCGCAAAACGCTTCAGTGGGCTCTATTAAGATTGAGAATGGCTATACCCGCGCTACTGCCCCTGGGCAACAAGTTGCTGGCGGCTTTCTGAAGATTGAAAATAAAGGGGCTGCTGATCAATTGATATCGGCTAGCTCACCGGCTGCAGGTGAAGTGCAGTTACATGAGATGGCCATGGATGGCAATGTGATGAGGATGCGTCAAGTAAAAGATATCGCTTTACCCGCTAATGGCGCTGTTGAGCTAAAACCCGGTGGTCTGCATTTAATGTTCATGAATATTAAAGCACCTTTGACTGTGGGTGAAACTGTTCCAGTCAAACTGAAGTTTGCCAAAGCAGGTGAAGTCGAAGTGAGGCTATCAGTCAATACTACAGCTCCAATGAAGCATTGATAGTAGCTGAGTGGTAGAAATTAAAAAGCCCCTGAATCAAATCAGGGGCTTTTTTACTAGACTGCTGATTCAGTTTGCTTAAGTAAGATCTAAATCCAAATCTGTTACCGCACCTTTGCTAGCACTGCTAGCAAGGCTTGCATACTTTGCCAAGAGGCCACGGGTATAGCGTGGCTTAGGTTGTTTCCAAGCTGCACGGCGTTTAGTAATCTCTTCATCACTCACATTGAGTTGAATGAGTAACTTGTGAGCGTCGATGGTTACAGAGTCACCTTCATGGATGAGGGCAATAACGCCACCCACATAAGCTTCTGGAGCTACGTGACCAACGACCATGCCCCAAGTTCCACCAGAGAAGCGACCATCAGTAATAAGGCCTACAGACTCACCTAAGCCTTGACCTACCAAGGCAGAGGTCGGGGAAAGCATCTCGCGCATTCCGGGGCCACCTTTAGGGCCCTCATAGCGAATGATCACGATGTCACCATCTTTGATCTTTTGCGCCATGATGGCTGCCATAGCATCGTCTTCAGAATCAAATACACGCGCTGGGCCAGTAATCGATGGGTTCTTAAGACCCGTAATCTTGGCTACGCAACCCTCTGGAGAGATATTGCCCTTCAGAATGGCTAAGTGGCCTTGTTTGTACAAAGGATTGTCTAAAGTGCGGATCACTTTTTGATCAGCACGCGGCACTGAAGGGATATCTTTCAACACTTCTGCAATCGTTTTGCCAGTAATGGTCATGCAATCGCCATGTAGCAAGCCACCATCAAGCAAAATTTTCATTACTTGTGGAATGCCGCCAGCCTGGTGCAAGTCGGTTGCCAAATAAGTGCCGGATGGTTTCATATCCACAATGACAGGAACGCGCTTACGAATACGTTCAAAGTCATCAATCGTCCAATCGATTTCAGCCGCACTAGTAATGGCGAGGAAATGCAATACCGCATTGGTGGACCCACCAACTGCCATGATGACACTCACTGCGTTCTCAATCGATTTTTTGGTAATGATGTCGCGTGGGCGTAGATTGTTCTTGATAGCCTCTACTAAAACGCGCGCAGATTCAGCGGCACTTGCAACTTTTTCTGCATCTTCGTTGGCCATCGTAGAAGAGTAGGGCAGACTCATACCGAGGGCTTCAAAGGAGGAGCTCATCGTATTGGCTGTGTACATACCGCCACAAGAGCCGCTTCCTGGACAGGCATGTTGTTCCACACCCTTCAGGTCTTCTTCGTTCATGCGGCCGGAAGTAAATTCACCAACAGCTTCGAATGCAGAAACGATATTGAGGTCTTTGCCTTTGTAGTGACCTGGCTTAATCGTCCCACCGTATACATAAATGGCAGGAACATTGGTGCGGGCAATAGCCATCATGCCGCCGGGCATATTCTTATCGCAACCCCCGATCACTACTACACCGTCTTGCCATAAACCATTGACACAAGTTTCAATACTGTCAGCAATGACTTCGCGAGACACGAGCGAGTATTTCATGCCTTCAGTGCCCATGCCAATCCCATCAGAAACCGTGGGCGTACCAAATGTTTGTGCTTTTGCGCCTGCTTCTTCAAGTGCAGTTACAGCCGCATCAGTTAATTTTTGCAGACCACTATTACAAGGAGTAATCGTCGAGTGGCCATTCGCAACGCCAACCATTGGCTTGGAGAAATCCTTTTCTTGATAACCCATGGCGTAATACATCGAGCGATTAGGTGCGCGAGCGACTCCCTCGGTGACCATACGTGAGCGTTCGTTGAGGCGTTTCATGCTTATTACTCCAGAAAAGGTTTGTTTTGAAAGACTCTATTGTGCCGTGAGATGGGCTAAAGGGTGTGCTGCACGAAGGGGTAATGCATACCCATCTTAATGTTGCACTGCAATACTAAAAAAACGAGCCTCGTTCTCTCAGGTAAGTTTGACTAGAAAAGCCGCTTCCTTCGGATTTTCAGGGGCTGAAAAATGTCGTGCTGATATTTCTGCGTAAGGCCAATGTTCAATAAAGTATTATATTTATCAATGCATTAGAATTACTACGATAAAAATAGTGAGACAGTTCCGCCATGGACAATCCTGCAAAACTTCCGGAGATACGAAAAGAGGCTTTTTCTAAGGCCAGGGAGAGTCTTGGTTTAAGCGCTAAGGATTTATCGGTTATGGCCTGTCTTTCTGTTCGCCAAATTGAGCAAATTGAAAATGGCGAATCCAGTTCTTTTTATGGTCTTCAAATTAAGGTCACTGCAGCAAAAAAAGTTGCCGCATTATTAAAACTCAATTTAGAAGATGCTTTTGACTTTGGTGAGGCGCCGATGGCGAAGAAAGCTGAAGTTGAAAAGGTAGCAGAAGAAAAGAAAGAAATTCCTGCTGTAATCACTCCACCGGTAGAAAAAAAAGTATCACCTGTAAAGCCTGAAACAGCTAAGCCGCTAGAGAAAATAAAAGAACTCGTCACTATTTCATCGAATTCATCAGGCCAAGAAAAAAATCCTCAGAAAAAATTATTGATTCTTCTAGGCATCGCGGTAACTTTAATCTTTGCAGTTGTAAATCTACGCCCACTATTTTTCCCAGAGCCAGTTAAGCAAGAGATTGTGATTTTGGAAGAAGTTGCTCCAGCAAATCCACCTGCAGAGCCGGTAGCTGAAGCCAAGCCAGAGGAAAAGCCTGTTGCGACTGTGCTTGCTGTTGCTCCTCCTGCACCAGCGGCCGCTCCAGCAATTTCCTTGGAGTGCCCGCCTGCAGATTCGTCAGTAGTGAGCTACAAAACGGATGCGCCCAAAAAGTCTGGGGATGTTGTATTTTTTCAATCTAAAACTGCGCAAACAGTCTGTGTTGTTGACGCTAGTGGCAAGACGCAAAACAAAACTCTAGAGCCTGGAGTGGGAGCTAGTATTTTGGGAAAACCACCTTTAAAGGTCTTAACTTCTGGCTTAGCTCAAGTAGATATGTATTACCAAGGAATGAAAGTTCGTCTTTCCAATCCCACTGCTAAGACTATTATTTTGGAGCAGGCTGAAATCATTCAGCCTGCTCCATTGGATTCTCAGTTACGTTAACGTTGTTGAGTGGTTAAGCTGAGGCTGTCAATCGACAGTCTTGATTAAACCGCTGATTCGTTTGTTTCGCCAGTACGAATACGAATCACTTGTTCAACCGCGGTAACAAAAATTTTCCCGTCACCAATTTTCCCTGTGCGCGCAGCTTTGGTGATTGCCTCAAGTGCTACCTCAACGCGATCACTGGCAACCACAGCCTCAACCTTTACTTTAGGCAAAAAGTCGACCACATACTCAGCACCACGGTAGAGTTCGGTATGACCCTTTTGACGGCCAAAGCCCTTGACTTCAGTCACAGTTAGGCCAGTAACTCCTACTTCGGCCAATGCTTCACGAACTTCATCGAGTTTGAACGGTTTGATGATTGATGTAATGAGTTTCATGTATTCCCCCTAATGCAGTAATCATACCTAGAACTGGAAAAAAGTGCCAAATTCGGACTTTCCTGACAGACTAGGCTCTAAATTGAGAAGTAATCGGATAGCGCCAATCGCGGCCAAAGGCGCGCGTTGTCACGCGCACCCCTGGAGGAGCCTGGCGGCGCTTGTACTCGTTTAATTTGATCAGGCGCGTTACTTTTTCAACGCTCTCTGGATCAAAGCCGGCAGCAATGATTTGCTCGATGGATTGGTTTTGCTCCATATACCGCTCAACGATGCCATCTAAAACCTCGTAGGATGGCAGGCTGTCTTGGTCTTTTTGATCTGGGCGCAATTCAGCAGAAGGAGCGCGCGTCAAAATGCGCTCCGGAATGACGGGAGCGATGCTATTGCGATAAGCGCATAAACGATAGACCAAAGTTTTAGCAATATCTTTAATCACTGCAAAGCCACCAGCCATGTCGCCATACAAAGTGCAATAACCCACTGCCATTTCACTCTTGTTACCGGTAGTCAGAACGAGTCGCCCCGTTTTATTCGAGAGTGCCATCAACATCGTGCCACGCACACGCGCTTGAATGTTTTCTTCTGTGGCATCAACCTGCATGTCTTTGAACTGCTCAGCTAAGGCTTGCTCAAGAGCGTCAACGGGACCACTAATTGGAATCTCATCGTATTGAACATTCAGATTCTGGGCTAATTCACGGGCATCAATCCAAGAGATATCGGCGGTATAGCGTGATGCCATCATCACAGCGCGCACTTTGTCTGCACCAAGGGCATCGACTGCAATCGCCAATACAAGAGCGGAATCTACGCCGCCTGATAAGCCAATAATCACACCAGGAAAGCGGTTCTTGTTCACATAGTCGCGCACACCCAGTACTAAGGCTTGATAAGCCTGAGCCTCAACACTTTGGGGTGGGGAGATTGAGCCTTTTTCGAGCTCACCTCCGGAACTGACATTTACAACACCTAGTCCAGTTTCAAACTGGGGCATAGACATGACCACTTCGCCATGGCTATTTAATGCAAAAGACCCGCCGTCAAACACCAATTCATCTTGACCACCAACGGCGTTGACATAGACTAAAGGCATTTTGGTTTGCTCAATGTGAGCACGCAATACATCGATACGCAGCGCCTCTTTTTTCAGGTGATAGGGCGATGCATTCGGAACGAGTAAAACGTGTGCGCCAGCCGCATGGGCTTGTTTCGCTGGCCCTGGATGCCATGCATCTTCACAGAGAATCAGGCCATACTGAATGCCTGCGCAGTCAAATACACAAGCTTGCTTACCGGGCACAAAGTAACGCACCTCATCAAAGACTTCGTGATTAGGTAGCTCTTGTTTGGCATAGCCTGCAATGACCTTGCCGTTCCGTAAAACGGAAGCATAGTTTTGTAGACCTGCTGACGTTAATTTTGGGTGACCTACTACGACCGTCAGATCTGGATATTGGGATAGATCTTGTACCAAAGCATCAAGCTGCTTTTGCGCGGCCTCAATGAAGGCAGGCCGGAGCAATAAATCTTCTGGGGGGTAGCCGGTCAGAGAAAGCTCAGGAGTAACAACAAGCTTGGCGCCTTGAGAAAAGGCCTCTTGAGCTGCTTTGTGAATCAGTTGCGCGTTACCAGCCAGATCACCCAGCAGCGGGTTCATTTGGGCTAAGGCAATTTTCTGTGCGCTCACTCCGAATCACAAAGCCTTTACTATCAATTGAATCAACACTAAGTTAAGCGTGCTCTTTGTTGTAACGATCGATGCCCTCAAGAATCTCTGTATGAGCATCGGCAACGCCACCCCAGCCTTTTACTTTCACCCACTTGCCTGGCTCGAGATCTTTATAGTGCTCGAAGAAGTGCTGAATTTGGTTTAAGCGCAATGGGTTGATATCTTCTGGTTTTTGCCAGTGTGTGTAGATTGGCAAAATTTTATCTTCTGGGACGGCCAACAATTTAGCGTCTTGTCCACCTTCATCTTCCATTTGCAAAACACCAAGTGCGCGGCAAGCAACCACGACACCCGGAATCAGTGGAAATGGAGTAATCACGAGAACGTCAACAGGGTCACCATCGCCAGCAATGGTTTTATTGATGTAGCCATAATTGCAGGGATAGTGCATGGCAGTACCCATAAAACGGTCAACGAAAATGGCGCCACTTTCCTTGTCAACTTCATATTTGATTGGATCCGCATTCATGGGGATTTCAATAATGACGTTGAAGCTTTCAGGGATCTTTTTACCTGGCTTGACGTTGTCGAGACTCATAAATACTCCGAATAATGATTAGTAAATACCCTGATCCTGTGGAGGGGGCGCAGGGGTGATTCTGTTACATACTGTTACGGCTTAAAGACATAGTTTAAAGCTTTCAGAAACCGGGTCGACCTAAGCGCAAGTAGTAAAAAACAATAAAGATTAAATTTAGGGAGTTCAAGCATGAGTAATGTCACTTTAGGCTTGTATTTTGCCTTGGTATGCGGAGTCATAGCCGTGATTTACGGTTTTGTGATGCGCAGCTGGATTTTGAAGCAAAGTACGGGCAACGCCAAAATGCAAGAGATTGCGGAAGCGATCCAGCAGGGTGCGGCGGCCTACTTATCACGCCAATATAAAACGATTGCGATCGTTGGAGTGATTCTCACCATTCTGATGGCGCTCTTTTTGGATTTTGCGACAGCGATTGGCTTTGTCGTGGGCGCGGTTCTCTCAGGTGCATGTGGTTTCATTGGTATGAATGTGTCAGTTCGTGCAAACGTACGCACTGCTGAGGCAGCAACCAAGGGTATGAATGAAGCTCTCAACGTGGCCTTTAAGGGTGGCGCGATTACCGGTATGTTGGTAGTGGGTCTTGGACTCTTGGGTGTTGGTCTGTTCTTTATGTTCCTCGTTTCCATTGGCGCAGGACAAGACCTCTCCGCAGTATTGCATCCCCTCATTGGCTTGGCATTTGGCTCTTCATTGATTTCGATCTTTGCACGTTTAGGTGGCGGTATCTTTACTAAAGGTGCAGACGTTGGTGCTGACTTGGTAGGTAAAGTGGAAGCAGGCATTCCGGAAGATGATCCACGTAATCCAGCAGTGATTGCCGATAACGTGGGCGATAACGTTGGCGACTGTGCTGGTATGGCTGCTGACTTGTTTGAAACGTATGCTGTGACATTGATTGCAACCATGGTGCTGGGTTCATTGATGGTCGCTGGTGCTCCCGTAGCAGCCATCATCTATCCATTGGTGCTAGGTGGCGTATCGATTATTGCTTCGATCGTTGGCTGTTCGTTTGTTAAAGCAACCCCTGGTATGAAGAATGTGATGCCTGCTTTGTATAAAGGTCTGATCATTGCGGGCGGCTTATCACTGGTTGCCTTCTACTTTGTCACCAACTTTATCATGCCAGATGATGCGCTGGGTATTCCAGGTAGTCAGTGGCGTTTATTTGGTGCAACTATCGTTGGCCTCTTGCTTACTGCTGCTTTGGTATGGATTACCGAGTACTACACTGGTACTCAGTTCAAGCCAGTACAGCATATTGCTGAAGCATCGACTAAAGGTCATGGCACAAACATCATTGCTGGCTTAGGCATCTCAATGAAGTCAACTGCTTATCCAGTCTTGTTTGTTTGCGCAGCGATTTATGCAGCATATTGGTTGGCTGGTTTATATGGCATTGCGATTGCCGCTACCTCGATGTTGTCGATGGCCGGTATCGTTGTGGCACTAGACGCATACGGACCGATTACCGATAACGCAGGTGGTATTGCGGAGATGGCAGGTTTGCCACAAGCAGTGCGTGATATTACTGATCCATTGGATGCAGTGGGTAACACAACTAAAGCAGTTACTAAGGGTTACGCCATCGGTTCTGCTGGTTTGGCTTCATTAGTCCTCTTTGCCGATTACACCCATGCTTTAGAAGGTATCGGCCAGCAAGTCTCTTTTGATCTATCAAACCACATGGTGATCATTGGTCTCTTTATTGGGGGCATGATTCCTTACTTGTTCGGGGCGATGGCGATGGAAGCAGTGGGCCGTTGCGCTGGTGCAGTTGTTGAGGAAGTGCGTCGTCAGTTCCGCGATATTCCAGGGATCATGGAAGGTACCGCTAAGCCTGAGTACGGTAAAGCGGTAGACATGCTCACTTCTGCGGCGATTAAAGAGATGATCGTTCCTTCATTATTGCCAGTGGTTGCACCAATCGTAGTTGGTCTCTCGCTGGGACCTGCTGCATTGGGTGGCTTGCTCATGGGCACAATCGTGACAGGTTTGTTCGTGGCAATCTCAATGTGTACTGGTGGCGGCGCTTGGGACAATGCGAAGAAATATATCGAGGAAGGTAACTTCGGCGGTAAAGGCTCTGAGGCGCACAAAGCTGCTGTGACTGGTGACACTGTAGGCGACCCCTACAAAGACACTGCAGGTCCTGCAGTCAACCCACTAATCAAGATCATCAACATTGTGGCATTGCTCATCGTGCCACTTTTGCCAGTGATCTCACGCTAAGTAATGCATAGTAAGTAATATGCATTAGTAGCCAAAGCATCAAAGAAAAAACGCCTAGCAATGCTAGGCGTTTTTTATTATTCAGCCTCTAAAAACTAATCTAAAGTTTCTAAGTAACGTTGCGCATCTAGAGCGGCCATACAACCGGTGCCGGCACTAGTAATCGCTTGACGGTAGATGTGGTCTTGAACATCACCAGCAGCAAACACACCAGGAATATTGGTAGCTGTCGCATTGCCCTCCAATCCTGAGTGAGTTTTGATATAACCATTATTCATCTCTAACTGATCAATAAAGAGTTCCGTGTTGGGTTTGTGACCAATCGCGATAAATGCACCAGTAACGGCGATATCTTCCGTGCCGCCATCTTGTTTCTTGATGCGCACACCAGTCACACCTTTTTCATCACCAAGCACTTCATCTAGTGTGGCATTCAATTTCAGCTCTACCTTGCCTTCGGCAACTTTGGCCATCAAGCGATCATTCAAAATAGGTTCGGCACGGAATTTATCGCGACGGTGAATCACGGTCACTTTTTTGGCAATACCTGTGAGATAGAGCGCTTCTTCCACGGCAGTATTGCCACCACCTACCACGCATACATCTTGATTACGATAGAAAAAACCATCGCAAGTTGCACAACCAGATACGCCGCGCCCCATAAATGCTTCTTCACTTGGAAGGCCAATGTATTGAGCGGAAGCACCGGTGCTAATAATCAAAGCATCACAGGTATAAGTTCCAGAGTCACCCACTAAGCGAATGGGCTTCTCTTTGAGAGCCGCTGTATGAATGTGGTCAAAAATGATCTCGGTATTGAAATGCTCCGCATGCTTCAAAAAGCGGTCCATGAGCTCTGGGCCTTGCACGCCTTCTGGGTCGGCGGGCCAGTTTTCAACGTCAGTGGTGGTCATTAATTGACCCCCTTGAGCCAAGCCAGTAATGAGGGTAGGCTGTAAATTGGCTCGGGCGGCATAGACTGCAGCGGTATAGCCGGCAGGACCAGATCCGAGGATGAGAACTTTTGAGTGTTTTGGGGTATTTGTAGTCATACCCAAATTATAGGTTTGCTTGTTTACAATCGGTAGAACATGGCGAGAACCGTATACCCGAAATCCCAATTGCCCCAGTCCCCAGAAAAAGGCGGGCCAGATCGGATGCCCCGCCTGCTCCTGGAGGCCCGTTGGTTTATTTCCCTAGGCTTATGCCTTGGACTATTTGCCATTTTGATTACCTATTCCAAGGCTGACCCAGCCTGGTCACATGCCAGTTTTCAGGCTCCCAAGAACCTAGGTGGCCGTTTTGGGGCTTATTTAGCGGATTTGATGCTCTACATCTTTGGGATTTCTGCTTTTTGGTGGGTTGTGCTATTCGGGCGCCGGGTTCTAAATGGCTGGAGGGAGCTTTGGAGTATCCCTTTGCCCCCAGATCCAGAAGCTAAACCCGACTCTCTCTTAATGCGTTGGTTGGGCTTTGGCTTAACTTTGGCGTGCAGTATGGGGCTGGAGTCTATTCGTTTGCATACTCTGTCCTGGCAGCTTCCTAGACCTCCTGGTGGTATTTTGGGAGAGTTAATCGGCGACCCTTTGCAAATGTCCTTGGGTTTTACAGGTGCAACCTTAGTACTTCTATTTGGACTTTGTGCAGGCCTATCTTTATTCCTGCATTTCTCTTGGCTAGATATTGCTGAAAAAGTAGGGCGAATCTTGGAAGTATCTTTTCATCGCATACGCGAGCGTCGCGATAGTGAGGAAGATCGTAAGCTAGGTGAAGCTGCTGCTGAAGAGCGGGAAGAGTTTGTGGAAGAAATTCGGGGGCGCGTTGAAGTGGCAGCACCAGTACAGATTGTGCGTGCACCCATAGAGATCGCAAAGAGCGCTCGTGTAGAGCGTGAAAAACAACAACCACTATTCGTTGATATCCCTGATTCTGAATTGCCACCACTGGCATTGCTAGATCCAGTTCCTGAAGTAAAAGAAACCATCTCCGCTGATGTCTTGGAATTTACGTCGCGTTTAATTGAGCGGAAGTTAGCTGAGTTCAATGTTCAGGTTACCGTGATTGCCGCTTACCCTGGTCCCGTAGTAACGCGTTACGAGATTGATCCGGCGATCGGTGTGAAGGGTAGTCAGATTGTTAATCTTTCCCGTGACTTAGCACGCTCACTGGGTGTTGTCAGTATGCGTGTAGTAGAAACCATTCCAGGTAAAACGTGTATGGCTTTGGAGTTGCCAAACCCAAGGCGCCAATCGGTTTACTTGTCTGAGATTCTGACTTCACAGGTATATAACGACAATCATTCTTTATTGACTCTCGCTTTAGGTAAGGATATTTCAGGCAGTCCTATGGTGGCTGACTTGGCGAAGATGCCGCACTGTTTGGTAGCGGGTACAACGGGTGCTGGTAAGTCGGTTGGTATCAATGCCATGATTCTTTCGCTGCTCTTTAAGGCAAAGCCTGACGAAGTGCGGCTGATCATGATTGATCCAAAGATGCTTGAGATGGCAATGTACGACAAGATCCCGCATCTGCTTTGCCCAGTAGTGACTGATATGAAACAAGCGCACAACGCATTGAACTGGGCGGTAAACGAGATGGAGCGTCGTTACAAGCTCATGAGTAAGTTTGGCGTACGTAACTTAGCTGGCTTTAATAAGAAGATTCTGGAAGCAGAAGAAAAGGGTGAGAAGCTCACTAATCCTTTTAGCTTGACGCCAGAAGATCCAGAGCCAATCTACAAGGCACCAGTTATCGTGATCGTGATTGATGAGTTAGCTGACTTGATGATGGTCTCTGGCAAGAAGATTGAAGAACTCATTGCCCGTATTGCGCAAAAAGCGCGTGCTGCAGGGATTCACTTGGTATTGGCAACACAGCGCCCTAGCGTAGATGTGATTACTGGCTTAATTAAAGCGAACGTGCCAACCCGTATCTCTTTTCAAGTCAGCAGCAAGATCGATAGCCGCACGATTTTGGATCAGCAGGGTGCTGAGGCACTTCTCGGTATGGGTGACATGCTGTATATGGCCCCAGGTACTGGCCTGCCGGTTCGGGTACATGGCGCATTCGTATCAGATGATGAAGTACATCGTGTGGTGGAATGGCTTAAAGAGAAAGGCGAAGCTAACTACATTGATGGTGTACTCGAAGGCGCAGATGAATCCAATATCGATGCCTTAACAGGTGAGAGCGGTGGTGAGTCTGATCCACTGTACGACCAAGCAGTCGCGATTGTTCTAGAAAACAAACGCCCATCCATCTCATTAGTGCAACGTCATCTGCGTATTGGCTACAACCGTGCAGCTCGCCTCTTAGAAGATATGGAAAAAGCCGGTCTTGTATCCAGGATGGGCAATGGCGGCAATCGCGAGATTTTGCATCGTTCCTCCGAGTAAGGTTTGATTTTGCAAAGATTCTTATCAGCATTAGCGATGCAAATCTCCATCGGTATTGCGACGATTCTTTTTTCAGGTATGGCGATCTCGCAAAGTGAGAGTGGCTCAGACCAATTGCGCCAGTTTGTGCGTAACTCCAAAACGGCAGAAGGTGATTTTGTGCAACAGCAGCTCCGTGCGCCGAAAGCGAATGAGCCGCAAGACAAAGGCCTTAAAGTCGTGCGTCAGACGCAAGGCCATTTTGTCTTTCAGCGCCCGGGTCGTTTTGTGTGGGATACCCAAAAACCATATGAGCAAAAACTGATTGCAAATGGCAATCAACTCATCTTATGGGATAGGGATTTAAATCAAGCCACTTTTCATCCAGCAGGACAAGCGTTGGCATCAACACCAGCAGCTATTTTGTTTGGTGAAAACTCATTAGATCAACATTTTGAATTGATCGAGGGAGAAGAGCGCTTAGGAATGAAATGGGTCGCCTTAGTTCCTAAAAGTGACCCCAATGCCAAGAAACAAGGTGACCTGCCATATACCAAGATCTCGATTGGTATGGTCAATGGACTACCTAAAGCGCTGGAGTTAATGGATGGCCTGGGAAGTGTGGTCTTAGTCACCCTCGATAAAATCCAACTCAATGTTCATTTGCCTGCCAACCGCTTTAATTTCACGCCTCCTGCAGGAGCTGAAGTCTTACGCTTAAACTAGAGTCTAAATAAACAAGCACACCTAATCTATAGAGCATTAAATGATTGATCCGCAATTACTCCGCAAAGATATCGCTGCTGTTGCAGCGCGTTTAGCTACTCGTAAATTCCAGCTAGATGTTGAGAGGTTCAACACCCTTGAGTCTGAGCGTAAGTCTTTACAAACCAGCACTGAAGAATTACAAGCCAAACGCAATCAGTTATCTAAAGCGATCGGCATGAAGAAAGGCAAAGGCGAGGATGCCTCTGCTGAGATGGCTGAAGTTGCTCAAGTAAATACTGATATGGAAGCCGGCGCATCCAGATTAAGTACGCTACAAGTCGAGATTTCTGATTTCTTGATGGGTATTCCCAATCTGCCAGATGATTCTGTGCCAATAGGTAAAGACGAAACTGAAAATAAAGAAATCAAGCGGTGGGGTACAGAACCTATATTTGATTTTGAGATCAAAGATCACGTAGACCTTGGTGGTCCATTAGGATTGGATTTTGAAGCAGCTGCCAAGATTAGCGGTTCTCGCTTTGTGGTTCTCAAAGGGCCGATTGCAAGATTACATCGTGCCTTAGCGCAATTCATGATCGATACCCATGCAAGTAATCATGGTTACCAAGAAGTCTATGCACCTTATATGGTGAACGCTGCCTCAATGCGTGGTACTGGCCAATTACCGAAGTTTGAAGAAGACCTCTTCAAGGTTCCTCGTCAAATGGGTGGGGAGGATGGTAACGGAGAGTCAAAAACGGAAAACTTCTACCTCATTCCAACGGCGGAAGTTCCGGTAACTAATTTAGTAAGAGATGAGATCGTTAGTGCCGATAATCTCCCCCTAAAGTTTGTTGCTCATACCCCATGCTTTCGCTCTGAAGCCGGTAGTTATGGTCGTGATGTCCGCGGGATGATTCGTCAACATCAGTTTGACAAAGTCGAGTTAGTGCAAATCACTAAACCAGAAAACTCCATGCAAGCCCTCGAAGATTTAACTGGTCATGCTGAGAAGATTTTAGAGTTGCTCGGATTGCCATACAGAAAGGTATTGCTCTGTACTGGTGATATGGGATTCGGTAGCACTAAGACTTACGACTTAGAGGTATGGGTGCCTTCACAAAAGGCATACAGAGAAATTAGTTCTTGCTCCAGCATGGGTGACTTCCAAGCAAGACGGATGCAGGCTAGATTTAAGGAGGGGCAAGGCAAGCCAGAACTCCTACATACATTAAATGGTTCTGGACTTGCAGTGGGCAGGACATTGGTCGCGTTAATTGAAAACAAGCAACAGGTGGACGGCAGCATTGCGATTCCAAAAGCATTACAACCCTATTTGGGTGGTTTAGCGGTATTAAAGCCGAATTAAATTAATACAGCTTTAA
Organism: Polynucleobacter sp. AP-Feld-500C-C5; assembly: GCF_018882265.1. NCBI lineage: Bacteria > Pseudomonadati > Pseudomonadota > Betaproteobacteria > Burkholderiales > Burkholderiaceae > Polynucleobacter > Polynucleobacter sp. AP-Feld-500C-C5. The sequence goes on from NZ_JACVOW010000026.1 coordinate 107,117, forward strand.
TTTTTACTCTATCAGCATTTTTTGCTAAAACCTTATCAAGTGTTGCTAAAGATTTGGATTTGAATTGTTTCGCGGCGGCCAAATGAAGTGAGTCACCAGCCCTAAGGCTTGACTTGCTATCAACAACCAATATTCCAGCGGAATAATACGTTTTAGTCTCAATGGGCAATAGCTCAATATCATTTTGACAGAGGTCGTCAAATTTTTTCCAGGCTTCGCGACTTTGCTTCTCTGTTATTTGATTTGTTCTGACTTTAAGGCTAAGTGCGCTGGCGAATTCGGCAAATGTCCAGGTTGAAGAAATCATTCTTGCTGAACTATTTTCATGCCATTTGTCAACGGCATCGCTCTTTGATTCTGTTGTACATAGGGCTACAAAAATACTTGTATCAACATAAATCATTAGTAGCGTGCCTCAGAACGAACTTCATCCATTACAGATTTGCCCATTTTCAGTGTAGCCCTGAACGCTCTTAGTTGCGCTGCAATTGCTTTGCGATCCAATTTCTGCGGCCTAATTATTAAGGAGCCATCCTTTGATAGGGTTGCCTCAACTTTGTCACCTTCCTTAAGGTGAATTTGTTTGATGAGTGATGCCGGAATACGCATTGCAAGACTGTTGCCCCACTTTGAAATTTGAATATTCATGCTATTTCTCCTTACTATGGATATACATTAATGTATATCCATAGTAACGTAATTAATTTATCCATGCAAATAATTTGCAATACCCAACATTGAGCAAGTGACTTTATTAGACGATAGCTATAATTGCCCTTCGGTTCGGAGAGGTGGCAGAGTGGTCGAATGTACCTGACTCGAAATCAGGCGTACTGTCAAAGGTACCGAGGGTTCGAATCCCTCCCTCTCCGCCAGTATCGACCTGAAAGCCATTATTTATAAGGTTCTGTATTTCTTGGCTGCTACTACCCACCAGCCTACCCACCAGTGAAACATTGCTTACTTTTAAATTTCTAGCTAGGCAACGTTGTCTCTAGATAAGATATCACTATGGACGATCTTGAATTTGTAGGGAAAATTAAGGGCATGAAAACCCTCAAGCAGATGATTGAGAGTAAAGAGGTCATACCAGCCTCAGAACTAGCAAAAATGAAGGCCGAGGAAGAGGCCCAAGAAAAAGCCTTTGCAGAGGCAGTCCAATCAGAGCAGTCACATAAAAAAACAAAGATCTGCACCGGTAAGGTCGAGGGCAGGGCACTTTGGACGCGTGAGCGCTTTAACGAAGATTGATCTAGCTTTAGGGTTGTTCTAAGAACACCATATTCCTACAATTTGAATATCAATTCCAAGTTTTGATTTCAGATTGAAAGGCGAATATGACACCCAGAACGCTAACCAGGCAGGAAATGTATGATCTAGTATGGTCAAAGCCAATGACGCAGCTTGCGGCAGAATTTGAGTTATCTGATGTTGGCTTAAGAAAGATCTGTAAAGCAGCAAAAGTGCCCACGCCTGGCCTCGGATATTGGGCAAAGTTGGCAAATGGCAAGAAAGTCATTAAGACTGAGTTACCAACGTTGTATCCATTCCAATCTCAATTTCTCCATATAGGCGGGGGTTCTCGTAGTCGCTATGGTTATTTCGACGAACCAGAGAAAACGGATGATGAGTTGGCTCAAATGGAGTTGCCACCTCCTCCAAAATTCGATGAAACGATTGATGAGGTGAGGTTGAGGATTGAGGCCCTCGTTCCCTTAATCCCTATTCCCAAAAGCATTAGCAAGCCCCATCCAATTACTGAGAGATTATTGGGCTACGACGCCGATATCGCAAAAGAAAAATACTGCTTTTATAAGCCTAGGTATCAACATCCTGCAGGGCTAAGACTGTTGTCAGCACTTAATAGTTTCTTTACTTACTTCGAGAAGCTGGGATTCAGGGTAAAAGTTCACGGCCCTAGAACGCAATCTATGAGCGTCGACATGGATGGTAGTTACCACTACTTTAGATTCGTTTGCTTTGATGATGGCAATCACTTTTATCGCAGAAAGAGTTCCCCCGGAAAGGCTTACGGCTTTAGTTGGACAAGCGACCAAGATCGAATGTCGGAGAACAAAGACTATCGAGAATATGTAGATATCACTCCGGAGATCCTAAGAGACCTCGCTATTGAGCTATTGATGGATATTGAGGAGCGTAAGAGAAGTAATATCGAATGGTTGTATCAACGTCAAGTTGATAAGAAAAATGAAGCAATTGCGAATATTGCAGAAAGAAAGGCTAAGGCTACACTTCGCCGCAAGCAGGAGGCTGATCGAATAATTGAAAATCGTTTGAGATTAATGAGTCAAGCCTTAAAGGACATTAGAAGGGCTGAAAAAATTCAGGAATTAATTGGCGCCCTGGATAAAAAGGTTAAAACTGCGAGCAAAGAGATCCCTGGCTACAGCAAATGGCGAGCTTGGGCCATTCATCAGGTGAACTCAACTGATCCACGCAATATGTCTATTAAGAGAGTGGGGCGCTGGATAGAACGTTTTCATTTGAAATAGGATGCAAGGCTCAGACCGTGAGCCTTTGCTATGGCACTCTCTATTTACAGGCCCCTTAAATTCATCTCTAGGAGTATTTCATTCGTCTTATAGAATGAAAGAATCATGATTAATCAATTTGTCACTGCACTTGCGTTTTCTGCAACCAAGCATCGAGATCAACGTCGCAAGGATGTTGAGGCATCGCCTTATATCAATCACCCAATTTCACTAGTCGATGTTCTCGTCAACGAGGGCGGGGTTCTGAATTGGGATGTCTTATGTGCCGCCTTATTACATGACACTATTGAAGATACTGAAACTACAGCAGAAGAGTTAACTAAATCATTCGGAAAGAATGTAGCCTCAATCGTATTGGAGGTTACTGATGATAAGTCGCTACCTAAAGCAGAGCGCAAACTGCAGCAAATTGCACATGCACCTCATTCATCTCATGAGGCTAAGTTAGTCAAGCTTGCCGACAAGATTTGCAATCTTCGAGATATTTTGGCTTCACCCCCAAGTGGTTGGGATACCAAAAGGAAGCAGGAATACTTTGAATGGGCAGCAGCTGTGGTTGCTGGAATTAGAGGGTCGAACTCCAAGTTAGAGAAAGTATTTGATGCTTTACTTGAAAAAGGCAGGGCCGAGTATCAATCTGAGCTAGGTAAGTAAATCTTATGGCAAGTCTGAGCAAGTCCAAGATCATTACTCACCGCCAGTGCCCTAAACTCTTATGGCTGCAAATAAATCGGCCTGAGCTCATCGAAATTAGCGCAGCAACCCAGGTTAGATTTGATGAGGGCAACAAAGTTGGAGATATCGCTCGCCAGAATTATCCAGGCGGAGTTTTCATAGAGACTCTTAATCGAGCAGAGGCTATCGCCCAAACTAAAGAGGCTGTAACGAAACGCCAAACAATCTTCGAAGGCGCCTTCTTTGAAGAGAATGTCATGATTCGCGCAGATCTACTCTTCCCTGAAAAAGATGGATATCGTCTAGTAGAGGTTAAATCCTCTACTGGCGTGAAAAGCTACCATGTTGATGATGTAACAGTTCAAAGTTGGGTCATGGAGAAGTCAGGTTGTTCTCCAACGAGCATGACCCTAGCTTATATCAACAATAAATTTATCTATCAAGGCGATGGAAATTACGAAGGTTTATTTACTGAGGCTGATTTATCAAACCAGGTAAAGCCGAATATGTCTCAGGTGCAATCTTGGGTTGATGCCGCCGAAAAAACCTTAGCTTCCCCAGTTGAGCCTGCGATTGCGCCTGGTGAGCAATGTACAGATCCTTTTACCTGTGACTTTATTGACTATTGCTCTCCGCCTGAAGAGGGCGTGGAGTATCCAGTAGAAATTTTGCCTTACGGCAAAGCTATCGCTTCGGAATTAAGGGGTGATGGCTACAAAGATTTACGTGAAGTGCCTGCGGATCGCTTAAGTAATCCAAAACATCTTAAGGTTCATGCGGCAACCCTGAGTGGGAATGCTATCTTGGAGCCAGAGGCAATTTCACAAATACAGGCCTTGCCATACCCACGCTATTACCTTGATTTTGAGACTATTGGTTTTGCAGTACCGATCTGGACGGGCACACGCCCCTATATGCAACTCCCGTTTCAGTGGTCATGCCATATTGAGCAGTCCGATGGATCAATGACTCATAAAGAATTTTTAGATCTTTCGGGAAATGACTGAACTGCTGTCAATTTAGGTCCACTACCAAAGAGAGTATTTCTATAGTAAATCATTGCAGCAACATGGGTTGATTCTGGATTAATTGGGGTACTTGGGTTTGGGGTGCTGGAGGTCTGTAACCTAAAGCGCTATGGGGCCTGACATGGTTGTAATGTTTAACCCACTCCCCCACGATGATCTGGGCCTCTTTTAGGCTATAAAAGATCTCCCCATCTAAAAGGTTGTCCCTAAAAGTGCCGTTAAAGCTTTCACAAAAGCCATTTTCCCAAGGGCTCCCTGGTTCAATGTAGGCGGTTTTGACACCAATGCCAGATAACCAACTACGCAGGTCTTTAGCAATAAATTCTGGGTCATTATCACTGCGGATGTACTCTGGGATACCGTTGTCAATCATGGCGTTCGCCAGTTGCTCAATCACTTGGATCGATCCAATCCTTCTGGCGCAGTGGATCGTTAAACACTTTCTAGTGTATTCATCAATCAGGGTGAGCATGCGGATCTTGCCACCATAAGCATCTCTGATAAAGACAAAGTCATAACTCCACACATGATTGGGGTGGGTCGCTCGCAGCCTCATACAACTGCCATCGTTAAACCAGAGTCTGCCCCTAGGAGCTTGCTTTTGTGGGATCTTTAGACCCTCTTGCCGCCAGATGCGAGCAACCCTTGCAGTAGTCGCTTGTCCCCAGCCGCTATTACGCATCATCCCAGCAATCAATCGATAACCATATCTGCCATAGGTGCTGGCCATCCGGATGACCTCAGCTCGTAGGGGCTCTTCATCATCTTTAGGCAGTGGCATATAGCGATACGCTGCTCTGGAGAGCCCTACTAATTCACAAGCTAAGCGCTCTGATGTTGAGTATTTCTGCAGCAACACCTGAGCAGCTGTTTTGCGTTTAGCAGGGCTTAGAAGTTTCCCTTAATAACTTCCTTGAGCATCACCTCTCGTAGCGATAAGTCCGCTACGAGCTTCTTTAAGCGGGTATTTTCCACTTCCAGATCTTTGTACTTACGAGCCTGATCGACTTTCATACCGCCATAAATCTTGCGCCAACGATAGTAGCTTTGCTCTACTGTGCCCACCTCTTTACAAGCCTGAGCTAGGGTTTTGCCATTGGTGGTTAAAACATCGATTTGACGCAATAAGGTGACGATTTGCTCGGGTTTAAGACGTTGACCTTTTGCCATATTTAGCACTCCTTTAAGGTGAGAGATTATCAAAAATCCTCTCTTTTGGAGTGGTACTAAAAATCAGGTCAGTTCACATATGAAGGGGACAAGATAGTTGTAGGGTCCGAAGCGAAGAAGCAATTATCAGAAGTTGGGATGGGGGTGCATGGTGATGTAGTGAAATCTCCTAAAACTTATCTTGGGCGCGAAGCCCTTACTGTTGGAGGCGTCCAAAGAAACCCAGTTGATATTGTTACCCACATTGTTAAGTATGTATGCGAGAGGGCCTTAAGTACTAATAGGGAGGCCTTAGAGAAAATTGATAAGGCGGTTGTAACTATCCCAGTCAATATGATTGGCGAAAGAAGGGCACTTCTTCGTGATGCATTCAGGGCTGCAGGCGTGAGCATTGTTCAATTTGTTCATGAGCCACTAGCCGCTCTTTATGGATTTTTTAAATCAAGCGATAGCATGGAGTCGGAATTGAGAGCCTATGATCGCCAGCTTATTTTGGTATTTGATTGGGGTGGCGGAACTTTAGATTTGACTTTATGCAAATTAATTGATGGTTTACTTGTTCAAATAGCTAACGATGGAACAGAAGAGGTTGGGGGCGACATTTTTGATAGCGAAATTAGAAACTTTGTCGAGCAGAATACCAAGCCTAAGGATTTAAATCTTGATAGTTTCATCCCAAGCGCAAATGCTGTCGCAAGACTATTGCAAAGCTGTGAAAAAGCTAAAATTGCTTTAAGTAATGCTGATGAAGCAGTTATATACGTTCCAAATTTCTATGCTGGATCAAATGTAAGCGACCCAGATCTTGAGTTTACTTTGACACGAGATAAGCTTGAAAAAATTATTACCTTGCTTATTGATAAAGCATTAGTGCGCGTTAATAATATTTTAGAGAACTCCGGCTACTCTACCGCCTCAATCTCTCTGTGCTTGGCAACTGGCGGAATGTCTAATGTACCTATCGTACGCGCACGGCTACACGAATTATTTGGTCCGCGAAGAGTTCATATCAGCAAAGACTCTTCATCACTTATATCTATCGGAGCTGCCTGGGTTGCTAATGATGGAGCAAGGTTACATTTGGCAAAAAATCTTGAATTACTACTCGCAAGAAATTCATACCTAACTCTTTTACAGGCCGGAACAAAAATGCCTATAGAGGGACAGGTTAGCAAGACGGAATTTAAACTATATTGTGTTGATCCTACGGATGGGCATGGAAAATTTCAAATTCTTTGCCCTAGAGATAAACCTGGTCCAAATGTTTTTACTGGCGACATCAGAAGGGTTCTGGGTAATGTAGTTGTCCCGGTGGATAAAAAGGCTGCCCCATTTAGAGAGCGCCTTGAACTAGAACTTTTAATTGATGAGAATTTAATTCTCAAGGCAACCGGTAGATCATTGAATCTTAAAGGTATTGGTGTAGTTGAAGTTCATGATTTAGAGTTTGCCTTGTCTTTAGATCCAGATAAGGATTTTTGGCACGGAGATCAATCATCAAATTTGATTGAAATTGAGGGTGGCAAGAGTGATCCCGGCTCTATTGCCATGCGCTCAAATATTGCAAATTTTGAAGATAAAAAGTTTGTCCCTGGAGAGGTGTTATACAAGTTTGATCCGGGATATTTTGACACTAGGGCATATCCTCCAGACTTTCAGGTCGAAGAAAGGCTGTATTACGAGCCATGTGCTGCATGTGGAAAGGCTTCGAATGATCCATTATGTACATGTGGCAATTCGCTTAATGGTAATTTTAAGGAGTTACGCAGATAGAGTATTGCGTATCTAAATTAAGCTTCAGTTCTAGCCTTAAATCTTTTGCTATTTTCATACTAAGCACTTGCATACTATTATGGGCTCAAATAATGAGCTATTTAAATACTTTATAAATTCTCATTAAGTTATAGGCAATATATATAAAATGAATATATGAACTTAGAAGATACAAAAATACTTAGCACCTCGCAGGCGCAACATTGGCTTGTTGATGCTGCCTCGTTTGAGGTGTCTCAAATTGATTTTTGTAGTGCCTATGTTAAAGAAAGTTCCCTTAAATTCTTTTATTCAAATTACTTAATAAATGGTTATTCAGGGGCGACAAGTGAACTGACCTGATTTTTAGTACCACTCCAAAAGAGAGGATTTTTGATAATCTTCACCTTAAAGGAGTGCTAAATATGGCAAAAGGCCAACGTCTTAAACCCGAGCAAATCGTCACCTTATTGCGTC
>NZ_JACVOW010000001.1:0-137767 GCF_018882265.1 Polynucleobacter sp. AP-Feld-500C-C5
TTTGATATGGAATCTCATAAAGTTAGTGCCCTAGAGAATCCATTTGGTCCCAAAGTATTGGGGTGAACGGCAACTGTAAACTATGTGGTCGGTACCGGATGTAAACCATGTGTCCGGTACGGACCTTTTGTACGACTCGACACATAGTAAACACTTTATACCGGACACATACTTTACAGTTTTTGGCATAGGAGGGACCACTCTATGCCGTGGAATGAAAGTACGAAGATGGCTTACTGGAGGTGTAAACCATGTGGTCGGTACCGGATGTAAACCATGTGTCCGGTAAGGACCAGTATTTCTTGGTGGCCCGGGGCGGAATCGAACCACCGACACAAGGATTTTCAACTCTGTCCCCCAGACTAAACTCCCGCTAAATCTCAAAAGGTTCACCCCACCCGAGTCTAACTTTGTGCACAAAACTTTCTTGGGTGTTTGTATAAGACTGATTTGATTGAGTTATTTTGACCCACGCAAGGATAACGAGAAGGTTTGGTGGTGTCGTGGAGATTCGACTGACGCAGGGATGACGACTCCCTGTCGTGACTGGAGTACCCCATGCATGAAGCGTCCTTTAAAAGGACGCTTATATAGCACTCGCAATAGACTTATCGCAGAAGAATACCGGGTGAGCTAGGAATACTGCCTGGTATCTTGTTCAAACTTAATAACTGAGAAATGATCCGAATGACCATAGCTGAATAGCCATTATTCTCTGACGGAATGCTGTATACATCACCGTCAAGATTTTTAATGCTTGCAAAACTTTTATTGCTTGGATCATTTTTTCTCACAACAAGCAAGGCGTATTGATTATTTTCACCAGCTTTTCGGGGATGCGTAGTATCAGATGGGGGTAGAACAACTATATATGGCTTAGCTTGGTTCTGAGCGGCAACTACTTGCCCGAGATATTCAAAAACACTATGTGTAGAACGAATGGTTAATACAAGCTCCGCTTTAGATCCTTGTTTTTTAAATGAGCTTGCGCTGGCTTTACAAAAAATACCTGGACTAAATTCCTGCTTCACAAAGTTTGCAAACTTATTCTCATCTACGCACACTTTATATTGGGCCTGAGGCTGAGATTGGCCATACATACCGCCCATGCCGCCATACGGTGACCCCATTCCGCCATAAGGTGATGCCATCCCAGCAAAAGAAGGATTGGTGCCAGTTGGCATTGGTATGTTTGGCATGCGACCACCCGGTAATCCACCAATAGGTGGTGCAGGGGCTTTGTTCGGCTCATCTTGAATACGATCAATCGTTAGCCCATAACTTAGTAGCTTATATAACTCAGTCTGAAACTCGGGATATTCTGGAAGCAGTGGATTATTAAAGTATTTGATAGCTTTACCGTCAGGTTGCCTAATCTCAATTGAAGCAATCACTAAACTAAACATTACCTCTCTTGGCAAGTTGTCAGAGATAAAGAACTTGGCGGTTTCAATCGGAATTGGAGATAAGAATCCCCTTAAAAAGGTTGCGTTATCCAAAGAGGATTGAGAGAAGTTAAAGCTATTCCCAAATGATAAATTTAATGCTGGGCTAATGGATGTAATTCCAGCTGGTCCTCCAGCTAATCCTCCAATGACTCCATTCAAGGAGGCATTAAGAGAAGGGCTTGTGGTAACTGTGCCAGAACCATTGATGCTTGGAATATCTAAAAAGCTTAGGGGACGCTCGCTTGAGGCGCGAATGATATTGATCAAAATACTATTAAGCTGATACTGCTCCAAAATCCCAGCATAATTTGCAGACATCTGGGTAAAGTCTGGAGTGACGGGAGCTGTACAGCTGGAAAGAATTCCTACAGCAGATAAGGCTAATATAGCTTTTTTCAGGCTACTACCGAATTTTTTCATTGCTAATCTTCTCTCTGTCTAATAAAAAGAAGCTTCACTTTAAGAATGATCGTGGGAATACATAAGGCGTGTTTCGATCGGCAAGCCACACGATCATCTTATAAACGCAAAAATAATTTATTACCGCCCCAAGGACTAACCCAATAATCCAATCTAATGGAGTTGCTAAATGCTCAGTAATCACCATGTCAAAAAATAGATACACAATAGGTGCAAAAAATAGCCATGAAGTTATTAAGCCTGGGTTATATAAAGTCTTGCCCTTGATATTAAAGATAATAGTATGGGCAACAATATTTCCAATAGACATCAAGATAGTTGCAAATGCTAACCAGATTGCTTGATGCCAAAACAAAGCGGCGAGCAAATATCCACCCCAACCAAAAAATACATTTACGATCATCCCACTATTTGCATTTAACGGATAGCGATCTGGCAGATCACTATTAAACATTGCAGAGTTGAGCATGCCCGGGAAATATCCTGGGAAGCGCCATTCCTCTATCTGATGTAAAAATAAAGACCCAAGGCTCAGCCACAAAACCAAAGTCATGCCTGATGGTTGAATAATATAAAGACCAATTGACAAAGCAATTGCCAAGGCAATTGCTAGGTCAAACCAATGGTAGCGAAGATAGCTCAAAAAATATCTTGCACTTTAGGGAAATGATGAAAGTATATTTTTAGCAATGAGCTCTCTAACCACCAAGCAGATTAAAGGAGGGCTTTGTCTCACACCAGTATTCCACAAACCCCTGCCATTGCGCATATGAGTATTCACCAGGCCCATACAGGGTTCCATATGGTGAATACTGTTTTAACCAGTTACTTTGGTTAAAAGCAAGGCATTTATTAACAGCTATTCTTCTTTGCTGTGCTACTGCGTTAGCATCTATATCCGCCATGCATTGCTGTAAAGGCATGTCTGCATTCCTGCAACCCCTATATTTTTCGGGAAGCTTTGCTACCTCTTCACATTGCGCCTTAGTTCTAAAAATCATTTGTCCTGTATAGATATTGAATCCGCATGGAACTCCGCCAACTCCTTGGGGACGCTCTCTTCTAGGGCTCGAAGACGCGCTGGGTCCCGCCCACTGCTGGCAATAGCTCTGCGGGGTAGCATAAGATCGACCATCACCTAAACCCTCCTTCATACACCAGGTGTATCTCTCCGCATCAACTCCAGCTGGTGCGCTAGACTGAGCCATTGTTAATGTGGGAATTAATGCGATAAGTATTAAGAAAAGTTTAAGCTTCATTTGTTGCCTCTTAATTCTGCAAAGTTGATAAAAAATTGATATGTCTAACTTAGACGCATTAAATTTATATCAAGTACAACTAATTTAAAGTACCAAATTTGAATCAAGCGGTCGGTTTTTAAAGCGATGTAGCCATGAAGCCCATGTGAAATCAGGCTTTTAAAGCTAATACTGAGAACAATTACTAAATTTGAATCAAGCGGTCGGTTTTGAGAGAAAGTGACTATGGCAAGTAAGCAAAAAGTATCCAAGCCCCTATATAAATCAAACTCTCCTGTTGCTAGAACAGGTCAAGGCACCACGCTTAAAAAGCGTCTTTTAAAGGCCAAGGAAGAGGATCTTTTCAGCGGCAGGGAAAAGATTTTGATGGCGGCTCGGGCCTGCTTTGCCAAACAAGGCTTTGCTGGCACGTCCATGAAAGATATTCAAGTGGCCGCAGACTGTTCCCGTGGAAACTTGTATCACCACTTCAAAGCCAAAGAAGAAATTGTTCAAATCATTACTGAGCAGAACCTAGGTCGATTTAGTGATCGGATCGAGACTATTCTCAAAGAATCCGATGAACGTGACTTGAGTCTGTTGGAGATTATTGAAGAATTAGCCAGTTTTGCCGAAGAAATTACCAAAGGTCCCGGCAAAGGAACTGCCTTTCATGTATGGTCAATGTCAATGGTTGAGCCTGAAGTACGTAAAACCATGCTGATCTACTTTGAGAGAATTCGTAGCGGCTTAGAGAAAAAAATTATTCTCTTGATGAAAAAAGGCAAGTTGAAAAAAGATAAAAATACTGAGCAGTTATCCGTAGCCCTATTTGGATTGGTCATACCAGGCTTTACTGTACAAAGCGTATTTATGGATGAAAAAGCAATTGATTCTGCCAAGTATGTGCGAGCACTTGAATTGCTTCTTAATAGCGATTAATTGAAATGTCGTTTTAAACGACATCGACTGACGCAGGGATGCCCAATTGGCCTGTCCTTTTAAAGGACACGTCATGAACCAGATATCCCATTCTAGAACCAGAGTGGCGGCATCCTGATTGACGGATTTGAGCTGTGGACTCTGACTAAACACGCTAGGCGTAAGGTCTAAGCACCATTGGGCACTAGATAAGAAAATAGCCCAACAAGTGGGCTATTGTGATTCTTGGTGGCCCGGGGCGGAATCGAACCACCGACACAAGGATTTTCAATCCTCTGCTCTACCGACTGAGCTACCAGGCCAAGACTGGGAATTATAAATGAAAGTGTGTTTTAGCTTGAAAAATGGGCTTGCTGGACTTAACTAGCTGTAGTTAAAGCCTTGGAGCGGGCAGCATGTAATTTCCTATAGCTGTCAATCAAGCGGTGGTGTCGGTCAAGCCCCTCCAGTTTTGTACTGGTTGGGGTCAGGCCGTAAAAACACAGTGCGCCATCTACAGAACCCATTACCGCGTCCATCCGCTCATTGCCAAACATACGGCGAAAGTTGACTTCGTAGTCATCAAGCTGCAAATCATCATCTAGCAGAATCTCTAGAACTGCATTTAAGGCCTGATAGAACAATTTGCGCTCGACTGTGTTGTCGTTGTATTGAAGGAAGGCGCCTACTAACTCATGTGCTTCATCAAATTGCTTTAATGCAAGATGAATTAACAACTTCAACTCCAGAACTGTTAACTGGCCCCAAGGTGTATTTTCATCAAACTCAATGCCAATTAATGTCGCAATGTCACCATACTCATCTAGCTCGTTATTTTCTAGACGCTCAAGCAATGCACCCAGTCTAGCGTTATCTAATGTGTGTAGATTCAAAATATCAGCACGAAATAACAAGGCCTTGTTCGTGTTATCCCAAACCAGATCTTCAATTGGATAAACCTCCGAATAACCTGGGACCAATATTCTGCAGGCTATCGCGCCTAGTTCGTCGTATGCCGCAACGTAAGCTTCTTTATTCATATCCTTGAGGATGCCAAACAAGGCCGCAGCCTCCTCAGCATTAGAGCTCTCACCCCGCCCCGAGAAATCCCATTCAACAAATTCATAATCTGACTTTGCGCTAAAAAAACGCCATGACACTATGCCGCTGGAATCAATAAAGTGTTCAACAAAGTTATTGGGTTCGGTCACCGCTTCGCTTGAAAAAGTGGGTGGTGGCAAATCATTAAGTCCCTCTAAGCTTCGACCCTGGAGTAATTCCGTTAAGCTCCGCTCTAATGCGACCTCTAAACGCGGGTGTGCTCCGAAGGAAGCAAACACGCCCCCTGTTCGTGGATTCATTAAGGTCACGCACATCACTGGATAAGCCCCGCCAAGTGAGGCATCCTTTATTAACACTGGAAAGCCCTGCTCTTCTAATCCTCGAATCCCTTCTAGAATGCCAGGATACTTAGCCAGTACTTCCTGCGGCACATCAGGTAGAGCAATTTCACCTTCTAGAATTTCACGTTTAACTGCCCGCTCGAAAATCTCTGATAGGCACTGCACTTGGGCCTCAGCGAGGGTGTTGCCAGCACTCATGCCATTGCTGACATAAAGATTTTCAATCAGGTTCGATGGAAAATAAATAGTCTTGCCATCAGATTGACGTACATAAGGTAACGAACAAATACCGCGCTCTACATTGCCTGAATTCGTATCAATTAAATGTGAGCCACGCAACTCACCGTCAGGATTAAAAATTTCCAGGCAATATTCATCCAAAATTTCTGTTGGTAATGCATCATCGCCACCCGGTTGAAACCAGCGCTCATTCGGATAATGCACAAATGCTCTCTTGGCGATATCCTCGCCCCAGTATGCGCCAGCATAAAAATGGTTGTTACTTAATCGCTCGAGGTATTCTCCTAAAGCAGACGCCAAAGCGCTTTCTTTTGTTGATCCTTTCCCGTTGGCAAAACACATCGGCGAATGTGCATCGCGTATATGTAAGGACCACACGTTTGGAATAATGTTGCGCCATGAAGCAATTTCAATCTTGATTCCAAGGTTTGCTAACACACCAGACATATTGACAATGGTTTGCTCTAGGGGTAGATCCTTGCCGGCAATAAAAGTTTTTGCATCAGCAGCAGGCTTTAAAGTCAACAAGGTCTGCGCATCGGCATCCAAGTTTTTAACTTCTTCTATGACAAACTCTGGACCGGCTTGCACCACTTTTTTTACAGTACATCTCTCAATGGAGCGTAAAATACCTTGGCGGTCATTGGCAGAAATATCTTCTGGTAACTCAACCTGGATCTTAAAAATTTGCTGATAGCGATTTTCAGGATCGACAATATTATTTTGTGAGAGACGAATATTTTCGGTAGAGATCTTTCGGGTGTCGCAGTACAGCTTCACAAAATAAGCAGCGCATAGGGCCGATGAAGCCAGAAAATAATCGAATGGTCCAGGAGCTGAACCATCACCCTTATACCTTATCGATTGATCGGCAATTACGGTGAAGTCATCGAACTTAGCTTCAAGGCGAAACTTGTCGAGAAAGTTGACTTTAATTTCCATAGGAATGATTCCGAATAAGATATATCACTGGGGTGAGCACGGCCTTAGCTTTAAAACAAACGCACATGCAAAAATATTTACCAAGTGCTTACGGCAAATATTGTCAGGCCTATTGCTCGCCCTTATTGCGTGATGTATCAATTCCTAAAGCTTTGAGCTTACGATATAAGTGCGTTCTTTCTAGTCCAGTGTATTCAGAGATCTTCGTCATGCTGCCACCCATAATTTGCATTTGATGCTCAAAATAGGCCTTTTCAAAAAGATCTCTGGCTTCTCGTAGGGGTAGATCAAAATACGTTTTGGAGATTCCACTGATGAACTCGCCTTCGGCAGGCGCTGGAGCAGGCTCAGCACCAAGCGACTTTGGGAAAGCGCCTGCAGATAGGCTGGACTGAACTAATCTCTCTTCTGCTGGCTCTATATATTTTGGTGAATTCTCTAGGGCTTTGCTGACGGTCTTCAGAAGTTTTTGTAAAGCAATCGGCTTTTCTAAAAAATTCAGTGCGCCAATGCGTGTGGCTTCAACTGCCGTATCTATTGTGGCATGACCAGACATCATGACTACTGGCATGGTTAGCTGCCCGGTCTTCGACCACTCTTTTAATAAAGTGATGCCGTCAGTATCTGGCATCCAAATGTCTAATAGCACAAGATCAGGACGCATTTGTTCACGAATAGTGCGCGCCTGAATAGCGCTCTCTGCAGCATAAACAGTATGGCCTTCATCTGTCAGAATCTCATTGAGAAGCTCACGAATGCCCATCTCATCATCAACGACCAAAATGCTCGCCATGCTTAGGCCGCCTCTTTTGCTAAGTTCATAAACAAAATAGATACTTGTGCACCGACCACTTCTTCTCCTCGCATACGATTTCGTATTTCTATTTTGGCACCGTGATCGTCAATAATTTTTTTAACGACCGCCAAGCCTAATCCCGTGCCTTTGCTCTTAGTTGTTACATAAGGCTCAAATGCTCTTGCCAATATCTTAGCTGTAAATCCAACTCCACAATCATTTATTGTTAATCGCACTGCATTTTGAGTGACGCCATCTTGCTCGCCATAAGCCACCAACTCTGTTTTTACCTCGACCGGTTCAGCATGGTGACTGCCCTCCAGCGTAGCATCTTGAGCGTTTTGGAGTAGATTATGAATAACTTGTCTCAGCTGAGTTGAGTCTCCCAAGATATTTGGGCAGCGTGGATCGAGCTGGGTTCGTAAGGGGCTGCCCTCGTATAGACCGAGTATTTCCGTGGTGAGCGTATTAATGGAGATGGGCTTTAGTTGTGGTGTGGGGGTCTTTGCGAAATCCCTGAAGTCATTCACCATTTCTTTCATGGCTTGGACCTGTCCAATGATGGTCTCGGTGCTGCGATTGATCATGTCCTCTTGCTCGGGACTGAGCTTACCCGCAAGTTTGTGTTGTAAGCGCTCAGCAGAGAGCTGAATTGGGGTCAGTGGATTTTTAATTTCGTGGGCAAGGCGTCTTGCAACTTCACTCCAAGCAATCGATCTTTGTGCACTAATGACATCAGTAATATCATCAAAGACCACCATGCGCAGATCCGTCGTCAGCTGTGTGCCACGTACAAACAGGGTTACACCTAACTCATTATCAAATTCATTAGCAGTATGAAGCTGAACTTGTTTTTGCCAGATAGGCGCCGCCTGTTGGGCTGATTGGGCTGCAGAATCAGCCACATCATTAGAAACGGCGAGCTTCAGGCTTGCGAAGCCTTCTTTAATGGCTTCTTCAAACTCCAAAAGCGCGGGATTACTACTCAGTGGTTTGCCGTCCAAAAGGGTTAAATCTTGTGCAAAGATGCGGTCTGCGCCAGCGTTGCTAGACACTACGTTATAGCTTTTATCAAAGATACACACCCCTGCAGTGAGGCTTCCCAAAACCTTTTCTAAAAAGGCCTTGGATTCTTGCAAAGATGTGCGCGTGTCGGCCAATTGCCTGGTCATCACATTAAATTGCCGTGTCAGCATGCCAAGCTCATCGCCCGTATCGAGCTCTGGCTTGGGCGACAAATCGCCTTGGGCAACTGCCTGAGTTCCTGTGAGCAACATCAGCAATGGTTTGGCAAGTTGACGGCCTAATAGTAAGGCCAAAATCACCGCGACAAATAATGCAAAAAAGAGTGTCAGTGTGAGAGTACCAACAAACATCTTGCGCAAACCGGTGCGGCCCAAAGACTTTTCTTGATAATCAGTATAGGCAGATTCAACCGCATCAATATTCTTAGATAGTGAGCCGGGAATGAAACGTACCAACTGAAGAAAGTATTTATCGTCTAGCTCTTTGTTGGGATCGGGTTTTCCTTGGATAGACTTCTTGCGCACAATTGGCACAATCGCCCTCACTCGATAACCGCGTTGGCCACCATCTATTTCAATTTGATCTATGAAGGTCAGGCCCTTCTTTTTAAATGCTTCCGCAATGACCTCGTCACTAGGCGGGGGGAAGTACTTTTGAGGCATTAGCTCGCTTGTAAAGATCATGTTACGGTGGATACTAAAAAGACTTATTTCTTGAATGCCAAATTGATTACGAATCTTCATTACCATAGCTGCAACCAGCTCAGAGCTTGAGCCCTCAGGAACTAGTACAACTTGTTCAGCAATGAAATTCCCTTCGGCCAAAATTTCATCTTGGGCAACCATTAAAGTAACGCGTCCCAACTCTAGGCCAGAGTTGAGTGCGGACTCGACTTGTACGTCAAACCAAGTTTCAATGCTTCGGGAAACGAACTGAAGAGAAACGCCGTACAAAATTAATCCTGGAACCACTCCCACCAGGGCAAAAATCATTGCCAGTTTGGCGATCAAACGTGTACCGAAGTGACCGCGATGCCAACGCACAGCAATCACGATGGCTAAAGTCAAAATGACAAGCGTTAAGCAAACGCCAATTACCAGGTTTGCTGCATAAAGCCAAATAAAGTAACGGTCAAAGAATTCGGTGTTGGAGGAAGCAATCGATAACAAAGCCAATAGCAATAATGCCAATGCTCCAATCAAGCCTATTGCAGCTGGCAGTATTTTTTTTCTCCAGACCTTGGATTCAAAGAAGCTGGGCTTAGCCGATGTTATAGCTTGTCTCATCGCTTAATTAAATTTGATCCACCGGCAGAGAAAGGCATACGGAACCAATCACTAGAGACATTCCACTCTCGACTGCTTAGGGCATTTACCTGAAATGGTTTGGGTAGCTTGCTTAAATCCAAGGCCATGTGCAAGCTTGCGGTGTATGCTTTACTGGGGTCAAGCTGGCTGTTATCAATCACGCGCCAACCACCAATACTGCCAACCGCTTGCAAGGCTTCAGAAATCGTTTTGGCAGAAAAACTAAAGCCTTCGGAGGCAATACGATATTGCTGAGTCAAGGGCTGATAAGACAAGCGCGCTTGTCTTTGGGCAGAGCTTGGTTTTTCATCAAACCAATACCAGCGCGAGAGCGTCAACTCAAAGTCTGTCTGAAAATAAAGCACAACGCCTTTTTGTACAGCATCTTCCAAGCCCGGCGACAACTCAATTTGGAAGGTGGCATTTAGCAGCCAATCGTTATCGACCTTCTCTAGCTCAAAGGATTTAATTTTGATGCCCTCGGCATTAACAGCCGTTGAAAAAATACTCAAGGCCATTAAACCCACAAAGATGAATTGCTTAATTCTTCGGCTCATGGCCCATTTTTCTTAAACAAAGCATAGTAAAAACCATCGTTCGCTTCGGTTGGCAAAAGCTGTCCCGGAGCATCTAATCGTACCGCATTGCCATGCTGCTGCGCAAACCAAGCTGCCTGCTCTTCACCCTCCTCCGGAAACACCGAACAAGTAACGTACAAAAGTAGTCCTGCGGGCTTGAGCATCTTCCATGCCTGGATCAAGATTTCACGTTGCTTTTTCTGCAAGGACTTGATATCTGCCTCACGCCGTAAAAATGGAATATCTGGATGTCGAGAAACAATGCCCGAGGCCGAGCAAGGGGCATCTAACAAAATTTTGTCAAAGAGAGTGCCATCCCACCAAGCAGCTTTTGATGCGTCACCGCGAATTACCTTTACTTTTTCAGAGTGCAAGCGCAATCGATCTAAGTTGCCGCCAATTTTTCCAAGGCGAGAGCCGTCTAACTCTAGCGCAACCATCTGACAGTCTGCTAGCTCTAATAGATGGGCCGTCTTTCCACCTGGCGCTGCGCAAGCGTCTAGTATTAAATCACCTGGTTGGGGGTTCAATAGAATTGCTGCTAATTGAGCGCCAGCATCTTGTACTGATGCAGCACCACCATAAAAACCCGGCAACTCAGAAACAGGCACAGGATTTGTGATCAATAGCGCACTGGGTAAAGTAATGCCTGCTACCGACTCAATGGGAGAAGATGCAATACCAGCATCATTTAATAAAGCTTGATAATGCTCCCGCGTATATTGTTTTTGATTCACTCGCAAAATGAAGGGTGCGCGCTTCGCTTGAGCAAATAAAATGGACTGCCATAGCTTCGAGTAATTTCGCTTGAGGTTTGCGCGCCACCACGCGGGAACATACATCGAGATAGGGTCTTGCGGGTAACTAGGTTTGCCCTCGGGGGGCTGCAAAATCAAGCTCACTTTGCGAAGCACAGCATTTACTAAGCCCTTGGCATACATGGTTTGGTCGTACTCGCCACACGCCCTGACTGCCTGATCAACAATCGTATGGGTTGCATAGCCTTTGCCCTCGATGCCATCGCGCCTAAACAACGCAATTGCAACGCTCAATAAATGATCAACTTCAGGTGGCGGAGTTTTGGGTACAAATTGTTTTATCAATTCATGAGAGCGAACCCATTTACGCAGCGCATCAAAACTCAAGCTTTGAACTATGGGTCTCTCGTGGGCATCTAGTTGGTCCAACACTTCGGTAAGAGACCTGCCACTCATAACCTCACCAATAGCTTGTGCGGCAATAGTGATTGCTTCTGAAAGTGGCAGGCTTTGGGCTGTTTTTTGATCTAGCAATGGGTTTTACTCGACGTCAAGATTGCTCGACCTTTGTTTTAAAACAAAATGGTTTTTCAGCAACATCAAATGTTTGCAAACAAAGTTTTGCGTTCATTCTTTTTCCGCCGGGCTTTTGCATTTCTATAACCTCAAGCACACCAGAGCCGCACTGCACATAAATACTCTCCTCACCAAACCCCAGAACTTCGCCAGGCAAACCCGACTTACTAGGAGCCTCTTTTGGCATGCATGAATTCCAAAATTTAATCCCATGCCCAGTAAAACTACTGCTGGCACCAGGGAAAGGATTAAGCGCCCGAATACGAGCATCAATTTGCTTTGCGCTCAGGCTCCAGTCAATCTCAGCCTCTGCTTTTAATATTTTCTCTGCATAGGTAATGCCTATATTTGATTGCGGTATGCGAGCCAAAGATTTAACACCCCCCAACTGAGCAAGCGTGTTCACAATTAACTTTGCGCCCAAAGCAGCTAATCTATCGTGCAAGGTCACGCTTGTTTCATTGGGAGCAATTTCAAGCTCCTCAAGCAAAACCGTGTCGCCCGTATCAAGGCCCGCATCCATCTGCATAATGCATACGCCCGTCTTATGATCGCCTGACTCTATAGCGCGCTGAATGGGAGCGGCACCGCGCCAACGAGGCAATAGGGATGCATGAATATTAAAACTTCCATGCCTACCTGGACGTTCGCTAATATCCAAAATCTCTTGGGGCAATATCAAGCCATAAGCAACTACCACCATCGCATCAAAATCAAGCTGGGATAAGCGTTGATATGATTCTTCTGCCTGTAGCTTTTTTTGCGCATCAGGATGATTGCGTTTCAGCGTTTCTGGCTGCATCACTGGTATCTGCTTCTCTAATGCAAACTCTTTGACAGGACTGGCTTGCAAATGCATTCCCCTACCAGCGCGGCGGTCAGGCTGAGTGAGCGCGAGCACGATTTCATGGCCAGCCTCAGCAATTGCGCGCATCGCTTGCGCTGCAAACTCAGGGGTGCCGGCAAAGACAATCTTCATGCAGGGCGACTAGCGCTGACCTACCAATTCTTTGGCGCGCTTTTTCATTTTTTGTGAGATACGAGTTCGCTTGAGCAAGGATAGGTACTCAACAAATACTTTACCTTGCAGATGATCTAATTCGTGTTGCAAACAAACGGCTAATAGTCCATCAGCCGCAATCTCAAACTCCTTGCCATCAAGATCTAAAGCCTTCAAGCGTATTTGGGCTGGGCGTTCAACTTCATCATAAAACTCAGGCACTGAAAGACAGCCTTCGCGCCAAGATTTTGTTTCAGCACTCGCCCAAATAATTTCTGGATTAATAAAAACCATCAACTCATTTTGCTCATCAGAAACATCAATCACAACAATGCGCTCATGAATATCGACCTGTGTTGCAGCTAACCCAACTCCAGGCGCCTCATACATAGTGTCAGCCATATCAGCCACAATTTTTTTAACACGAGCGTCTACCTGCGCCACAGGTTTAGCAACTTTATGCAAGCGTGGGTCGGGGTAACAAAGGACAGTTAACAAAGCCATGTGGGAATTATCTAACAGAGCAATCCGTCTGTCCTGATTGTTCATAATCCCCCGCAGATCAAAATGTTTGCTACCTATGTCATCAATACCAAGAACCATCCGCAAAATTGTGCGCGGGGATCAACATTACCCAGCTCGCCTCAATGATCTCTTCGACCCTCCAAGTTGCCTATATACAAAAGGGAATATTGGGCTGCTGCTGATGCCCATGATCGCCATTGTGGGCTCGCGCAACGCCAGTGCCAAAGGACTCAAAAATGCCAGCCACTTTGCCCAAAGCCTGTCTAAGGCTGGTGGCACCATTATTTCCGGGCTAGCCAAGGGAGTTGACGGGGCAGCACACCGCGCCACACTTGGTCTTGGGGCAAACCATCACACGGTAGGCGTATGCGGGACTGGGCTAGACATTGCCTACCCTCCGGAGCACCAAGGACTGATGACGACGATTGGGCATCATGGTTTATTGGTTTCAGAGTTTCCGCCGGGGGTTGGTCCAAAAGCTTTTCACTTTCCCAGGCGAAATCGCATCATTGCAGCCCTGTCGCTAGGTGTAGTAGTAATCGAAGCTGCTGAAAAATCAGGCTCCTTAATCACTGCCCGTCTTGCCTGTGAGCTGGGAAGAGAGGTTTTTGCTTTACCCGGCCCCATTGATGACCCTCTTTTTGCAGGCTGCCATCAACTCATACAACAGGGGGCCAAGTTGGTTCGAAGCCCCCAAGATGTGCTGGAAGAGCTCATTTTTCTCAAAAACCCCATTTAAAGGGATTTTAAGAGGGTTTTATCCAACAAAAAGTCGCCTAATAGGAATCTCAAATGCTTTAAAAAGGGCTTTTTTGGACTTTTCAGGATTTATCGGTTAATAATAAAAAAGGGATCTGCAATAGGCTAAATCGTAATTTGGTTTAAATTGATCATCCTTTTTCCCTATTAAAAACATTTATTCAGGCTCAAATTTAGGCAAACGCGTGGCTAAAGAATCTACCAAAAGCAGTTCCAAGACCTCATCCGTGGATCACCCAAAGGCGCTGATCATTGCCGAAAAACCCTCGGTTGCCAATGACATCGCTAAAGCCCTGGGCGGCTTTACCAAGCATGAGGACTATTTTGAAAGCGATGACTTTCTAGTCTCGTCTGCTGTTGGCCATCTTTTAGAAATTGCTGCGCCAGAAGAATATGACGTCAAACGTGGCAAGTGGTCTTTTGCCAACCTGCCAGTGGTGCCCCCTTATTTTGATTTGCGCCCGATTGCTAAAACAGAGTCGCGCTTAAAAGTGCTACAAAAATTGATCAAGCGCAAAGACGTCACTTCATTGATTAATGCCTGTGACGCGGGACGCGAGGGTGAGCTTATCTTCAGACTGATTGCCCAGCATGCAAAAGCATCGCAATCGATTAAACGCCTATGGCTTCAGTCGATGACGCCAGCGGCCATTCGTGATGGCTTTATTAACCTGCGTAGCGATGAAGATATGCAGCCGCTTGCTGATGCGGCACGCTGCCGCTCTGAGGCTGATTGGCTCGTGGGTATTAATGGCACCCGCGCCATGACTGCTTTCAATAGCAAGAGTGGTGGCTTCTTCTTAACTACTGTGGGTCGCGTACAAACACCAACTCTCTCTATTGTTGTAGAGCGTGAAGAACTCATCCGCAAATTTATTTCAAAAGATTATTGGGAAGTAAAGGCGGAGTTTATTGCTGCAGCTGGAGTATATGAAGGTCGTTGGTTTGATCCTAAGTTTAAGAAAGATGTCACCGAACCTGATGCTCGCGAGAATCGCCTTTGGAGCGAAGCTGCAGCGCAAAGTATTGTGGCCGCTTGTCGCGGAAAAAAAGCAACCGTCAGTGAAGAAGCAAAACCAGCGACCCAGCTTGCACCACAACTTTTTGATTTGACTAGCTTGCAGCGCGAAGCCAATGCACGTTTTGGTTTCTCTGCAAAAAACACACTAGGCCTTGCGCAAGCTTTGTATGAACGCCATAAAGTATTGACTTATCCCCGTACTGACGCAAAAGCGCTGCCGGAAGATTATTTGGATACCGTGAAGCAAACCATGGAGAACCTTGCAGATCACTCGCAAGAATATCGTCCGTTTGCTAAACAAATTTTGCAGGGCGATCCCAAGGACCCCAAAGCAAAAGCGGGTTACGGTTGGATCAAACCTAATAAGCGAATCTTTGATAACTCCAAGATTTCTGATCACTTTGCGATCATCCCAACCCTAGAGTCGCCGAAGAGTTTGAGCGAGCCAGAAGCAAAGCTTTATGACTTGATAGTGCGTCGCTTCTTGGCTGTCTTCTATCCTGCTGCTGAATTCCGGGTCACGACTCGGATTACCGAAGCATCTGGGCATCACTTCAAAACAGAGGGTCGTGTCCTTGTAAATCCGGGTTGGCTAACTGTTTATGGCAAATCGAATCAGGCAGATGATGAGTTGGTGCCAGTGCAAGAAGGTGAAACGGTTCAAACAGAATCTGTGATTTCTGTACCCTTGAAAACCAAGCCCCCAGCCCGCTATACAGAAGCAACCTTGCTCTCTGCAATGGAAGGTGCAGGCAAATGGGTTGATGATGATGAAATGCGGGAAGCCATGGCCGAAAAAGGTCTTGGGACTCCAGCAACGCGAGCAGCCATCATCGAAGGCTTGCTGGCCGAAAGATACATTGTGCGCGAAGCGCGTGAACTGATTCCTACCGCGAAAGCATTCCAGCTAATGACTTTGCTGCGCGGCTTAGATGTAGAAGAATTAACTCGCCCTGATTTAACGGGCAGCTGGGAAAATAAGTTATCGCTCATCGAGCAAGGGAAGATGAATCGCGACACCTTCATGCAAGAAATTGCACAGATGACTCAACGCATTGTGAAGCGCGCAAAAGAATATGACAGTGACACTATCCCAGGCGACTACGCGACAATGACCACGCCCTGCCCACACTGCAAAGGGCCGGTGAAAGAAAACTATCGTCGCTTTGCTTGTGAAAAATGTGGCTTTACGATTAGCAAAACTCCCGGTGGGCGCGCATTTGAATACCCTGAAGTAGAAGAGTTGTTACGTGAAAAAACGATTGGGCCTTTACAAGGATTTCGCAGCAAAATAGGTCGCCCCTTTGCCGCCATCATTAAGCTAACTGAAATTCCAGAAGATGATGCTGACTATCCAAATGCAGGCTTTAAATTAGAGTTTGATTTTGGCAACACGCAAGATGACGAAACAGAAGCGATAGATTTCACCGGTCGCCAAGCTTTAGGCGTATGTCCAAAATGTTCTGGTGCCGTTTATGAAGATGGCATGCGCTATGTTTGCGAAAACAATACTGGCCCTAGTAAATCTTGCGACTTCAAAACAGGTAAAGTTGTCCTTCAGCAAGAAGTGTCGGCTGAACAAATTCAAAAATTGCTCAAAGAAGGCAAAACGGATCTGCTGACCAACTTCAAATCTAACCGCACTGGGCGAGGCTTTAAGGCCTACTTAGCACTTGGTTCTGATGGAAAAATTGGTTTTGAATTTGAGGCTAAAGCACCTGGTGCAGCCAAAGCGCCCGCTAAGAAACGTGCGGGTGCCAGCGCTGCAACTAAATCCGCAGCAAAACCTAAGCGCGTAAGCAAGGCAAAGTCGTCCTCTAGTAGCTGAGCTGTAACTAGCTTAGCCGCTAAGGCTGACCACAAAATCCCCCTTGACCCCAAGGCAGTAGCCAAGAAAATTCCCGGGCGCTGACGAAGCGCTCCAATGATTGGAAGACGATCGCCAGCAACACAGCGCACGCCAACAAACTCATCGTTTTTAATAAGGCTGCTGGAATCGCCGTCTGGATAGTCAAGCAAGCCTTTAGCCTGTGCCCGATTAAATTCATCGCTCGCCTCTCTTGGAGACAAGTCATCTTCGCCTTCATCAAAACTAGAGCCAACGATCCAGCGATAGCTGCCGTCTTCTAGCTGCTCTGCTGGCAAACAATAGCCATCCCCTGAAATGCCTACCTTGGGCAACTTTGACACCCAAGGGTCATCGGGCCCAATTGAAAAAATACTGAGTTGCCCGCGCACTGGTTTTAGGGGGAGACGCACCCCGAGGCTATTAATTAAATCTTTGCTATCGATTGCTGTAGCAATCACGACCTTCTTCGCACTGATGAGCACATTGTTTGAGCAATCAAATAAGTGCCATATTCCATTGCACTCTTCCAGCCTTGTAATACGAGTACTCCAAAGGCATGTTAGGCGCTCATGCTCCTTCAGTAGTTGCTTGCTTGCCTCCAATAAATTTAAGCAAGCCCCGCGAGAAATCCAAACACCGCTTTGTGAGATGCCACACATTGTTCTGGCTTCTTCAACATCGAGGGCAATCGCAATGTCTTCTTTTAAATCTAGAGAATGAAGGTGGGCCGAGACTTCTACGCGATTAAACTCTCTATCTTTTTTTGTCGGCTGAAAAATGCCATGTGCTCTCCAAGTCTTTCCCCACCGAGCTTCGGCCAACAAAAATGCCAGGCGCGTTAAGCGTAATAAACGAGGGGAGCCTTTTCCAATATGCGGGTGCGCTATCGCATAGGCATGACTGGAGCAAGCGGTAGCAGGGGAGTGAGAGGCATCAATAACGCAGACGGACTTGCCGCGTTCGAGCAACTCATTTGTGATGGTTGCGCCACAAATGCCTGCCCCAATCACCACGATTTCATGGTGTTGGGGTTCGGTCATTAATTTAATCTAGGGGTAGCGTAAAAATTACTAATAGCTTAGCAGCTTACACGTTCAAGCGCTGTTCGATCTTGGCACGAGTCTCTTGCAACTCTTTAGGCAAACGCTCGCCAAGGTGATCAAACAATTCTGTGTGCAGCTTCAGCTCATTTTTCCAGTCATCAACGGCTACATGGATCGCTTTAGCAAACTTCTCAGCAGAGTAGTCCAGGCCGCCCCAATGCATATCGGTGTGTTCTGGGCAAATACCAAATGGGGTTTCTTTACCTCTTGCTTTACCTTCAGCACGATTCAAGATCCATGAAAGAACCCGCATGTTCTCGCCAAAGCCTGGCCATATAAACTTACCATTTTCGTCTTTACGGAACCAGTTCACACAGTAGATCTTCGGCAATACGGCACCGTCCGCCTCAAGCTTCTTACCAATGTTGAGCCAATGCTGGAAGTAGTCGCTCATGTTGTAACCAGCAAACGCAATCATTGCAAATGGGTCTCGACGTACGACACCAATTTGACCAGTAATCGCAGCGGTGGTTTCTGAGCCCAAAGTAGCAGCCATGTAAACACCCTCTACCCAATCGCGCGCTTCACTTACCAATGGCACGGTATTAGAACGGCGGCCACCGAATAAGAATGCATCAATTGGAACGCCTTCTGGGTCATCCCACTTTGGATCTACTGCAGGGTTATTGGTCGCGGCTACTGTAAAGCGTGAGTTTGGATGGGCAGCTTTGCGGCCTGCAGCGCCATCTGCTGGAGTCCAGTCTTTCCCCTGCCAATCAATCAAATGTGCTGGTGGTGTTTCTGTCAAACCCTCCCACCAAACATCACCATCA
The DNA here is from genome assembly GCF_018882265.1 of Polynucleobacter sp. AP-Feld-500C-C5. Lineage (NCBI taxonomy): Bacteria > Pseudomonadati > Pseudomonadota > Betaproteobacteria > Burkholderiales > Burkholderiaceae > Polynucleobacter > Polynucleobacter sp. AP-Feld-500C-C5. The sequence continues at coordinate 18,684 of NZ_JACVOW010000001.1, forward strand.
TCAGTTAAGCCAACGTTCGTAAAGATCACATCTTGGTTTAAGGAATCGATACAGTTTTGGTTGGTTTGACGGTTTGTGCCAGGGGCAACACCAAAGTAACCAGACTCTGGGTTGATCGCGAACAAACGTGTTTTGCCGGTAACCGAGTCTTTGCGTGGCTTGATCCATGCAATGTCATCACCAATTGTGGTGACTTTCCAGCCGTCAAATCCTTTTGGCGGAATCATCATAGAGAAGTTGGTTTTTCCGCAGGCGGATGGGAATGCGGCAGCAATGTGATACTTCTTGCCTTCAGGTGAAGTTACGCCAAGAATCAACATATGCTCAGCTAACCAACCTTGATCGCGACCCATATTGGATGCAATACGCAATGCGAAACATTTTTTGCCCAACAAAGCATTGCCACCGTAGCCTGAACCAAAAGACCAAATCTCGCGCGTCTCTGGGTAATGAACAATGTATTTGGTTTTGTTATTCGGCCATGCAACGTCTTTTTCACCGTCTGCCAATGGTTTGCCTACGGTGTGGATACAAGGAACGAACTTGCCATCTGCGCCCAACTGATCAATCACTGCCTTGCCCATACGGGTCATGAGGCGCATATTGATTGCAACATAAGGGCTGTCAGATAACTCAACGCCGATGTGGGCAATTGGCGAGCCGATTGGGCCCATTGAAAATGGCACTACATACATTGTTCTGCCACGCATACAACCATCAAATAATGGATTTAATGTTGCGCGCATTTCATTTGGCTCCACCCAGTTATTGGTAGGTCCAGCATCTTCTTTTTTAGCCGAACAAATGAAAGTGCGGTCTTCAACGCGGGCGACATCTTCCGGGTCAGAAAGCGCTAAAAATGAATTTTTCCGTTTTGCAGGATTGAGTCGCTTGAAAACCCCGGCACTTACCAATAATTCACACAACTCATCGTACTCAGCTTGAGAGCCGTCGCACCAACGAATGGCGTCAGGCTTTGTGAGTGCAGCCACCTCTGAAACCCACTCAATTAAACGCTCGTTTTTTACGTAAGCCGGCGCATTCGCATTCACTTGGCCGCTAATAGTTGAAGTCATATGTTTCCCCATGAAGATTGAATTTTTTAATCCAATGATTTTATCATTTTGGACATATTTGACGGCTCAGCAAGTCACACGACCAAGCTCTTATTTGCCGATACAGAATTGGCTAAAAATTTTGCCCAAAAGGTCATCTGGTAGGAGTTTGCCCGTTATTTGGCCAAGATGATTTTGGGCCAAAGATAGCTCTTCTGCGAACAATTCAAGCGAATTATTACCATTTGCAGCAAATTTTTCTGATTTTTCAATATGTTCGGCGGCGCGCTCTAAACAATCCAAGTGGCGCCTGCGAGCAACAATTGCCCCTTCTTGAGGGCCACTCCAGCCAACGATTTCGAGAATTTTCTGTTTCAGGGCTTCAATACCCTCGCCTGTTTTCGCTGAAATCAACAAGGCGCTATCTTTTATGACGCCGGAATTTTTATCCAATAAATCAGACTTATTCATCAACTCCAAAACGGGGCAATTGGCGGGTGCGGCATCCAAAATTTGAACCCTTAAATCATTAGCTTCTTTTTCGGCATTCGGGGCGGTCAAGAAAATAATCAAATCTGCCAGACGAATCACATCCCAGGTTCTCTCAATCCCCTTTGCCTCAACCTCGTCCGAGGTTTGCCTTAATCCAGCGGTATCAATAATGTGCATTGGCACCCCCTCAATCTGGATGCTTTCTTTCACTCTATCCCGGGTGGTGCCAGCAATAGGAGTCACGATAGCAACTTCCTCACCGGCCAGCCTATTTAAGAGTGAGCTCTTGCCAACATTGGGAGCGCCAGCCAATACCAGCTGTATGCCATCGCGCAAAATTTTTCCTTGCTTGGCGTTGTTGCGCAGCGCTTGAAGTTTTGTTTTCACTGCCGAAAGACGCTCGCGTGCTTGCGCGTTTTCTAGAAACTCGATTTCTTCTTCGGGGAAATCAAGGGTCGATTCCACCAAAACTCTTAGCTGGGTAATTTCTTCAACAAGACTATTGATGTCGTCTGAAAAGGCGCCCTGCAAGGATCTAGCAGCTCCACGGACGGCTGCCTCACTCTGAGCATCAATCAAGTCTGCTATTGCCTCGGCCTGGGCTAAGTCAACTTTGTTGTTGAGATAGGCGCGTAGAGTGAACTCACCGGGCTCAGCGATAACGAGACCAGCTTCTTTGCCAAGCTCGAGGCAGCGCCTCATTACTAGCTCAAGCAGCTGAGGGCCGCCATGGCACTGCAACTCCAAAACATCTTCGCCAGTAAACGAAGCGGGTGCGGCAAAATAAATTGCTACCAATTGGTCGATGAGCTGCCCGCCCGCATCGCGCAAGCTGAGCAGGGTTGCTTGGCGAGGAGGTAGATCCCTTTGAAAAAGGGCTTTGATGATTGGCCTTAGGTATTGTCCACTCAAGCGGACAATACCAACCCCAGCTTTACCTGGGGCGGTTGCTACAGCAATGATGGGAAGCTTACGAGTCATCATTGCTGTTTGTTTTTCATGAAATGCTATGCCATCAACAAATTACTTGGCTTCTTTTTTTCCAAACATTTGGTTGATCTGCCACTGTTGTGCAATGGACAACAAATTATTAACCACCCAGTACAAAACTAAGCCTGCGGGGAAGAAAAAGAACATGATCGAAAACACGATCGGCATATACAACATGACCTTAGCCTGAATTGGATCTGGTGGGGTTGGATTAAGTTTAGTTTGCACAAACATGGATACCGCCATGATCACTGGCAAGATGTAAAAAGGATCCGGCACCGATAAGTCCTGTATCCAAAGAACCCATGGCGCACCTCTCATTTCGACAGATGACAACAATACCCAGTACAAAGAAATAAATACGGGAATCTGAATCACTACAGGCAAACAGCCGCCCAGTGGATTGATTTTTTCTTTGCGATACATCTCCATCATGGCTTGATTAAGCTTTTGTGGATCACCTTTGTATTGCTCTCTCATCGCCATCAAACGCGGCTGAACCTCTTTCATACGAGCCATCGATTTATAGCTAGCAGCGGAGAGCGGGAAGAAGACCAATTTAATTAAGATTGTTAACAGAATGATAGCCCAACCCCAATTGCCAACATAACCGTGGATTTTTTCCAACAACCAGAAAATAGGTTTGGCAAGAATGGTGAGATAGCCATAGTCCTTCAAGAGCTCAAAACCTGGGGCGATGGTTTCTAAAACTTTTTCTTCTTGTGGTCCAACGAAGAGCTGTGCTTTTTCAGTCACCACTGTTCCTGGCGCAACAATGCCCAATGGGGTCTGCATGCCAACGCGATACAGGCCGTTATCAATTTTTCCAGCGTAGATATCACGCACAACCTTATCGCCCGGAATCCAGGCGCTAGCAAAATAGTGTTGCACCATGGCAATCCAAGCTGGATCTCCTGAAGGCACCTGCTTTGGAAGTGTGATTTTATTTTTATCAATCTCCGTGAATTCAAGTTTATTGAACTTTTCTTTGTCGGTATAAGCAGCTGGTCCAGTAAAAGTGCTAGCAGAGAAAGCACCATCAAACGGTCCAATTTTTTGTTCTTGCGAACCATCACGCACAATCTCGGTATAGAGAACCAAAGGGTTTGGATTTGTCACGCTTTGTGTAACCCGGTGACCGACATCCACCACATAACTTCCTGGATTAAGGATGAAGGTTTTTTCGAGCTTTACGCCACCTCGTTCGCTGGCAAGCACAACAAACGGTCTGCCTGAACCATCTTTGCCAGACTGAACCAACTTAAAGGTGCTTGTATGGTTTGGCAAATCATTGTTGTTAAGGGTGATTAACCCAGATCTCGCAAAATATTTATGGTTTGGTGTGTATTGGAATAGCTCAACCGGTTTTTGTTCCGCAGTTAAGGCTTTGAGGAGTTTTGCATCAATAACATTTGCACCGCTTACGCTTATCTCCAAAACTAGCACATCGTTTTGTAATACAAACTTTTCTGCGCCCTCAATTGAGCCAACATTTGCAGTCGGTGCTGCTGTAGCGGTCTTAGTGGCACCAGAAATTTGTGTGGGCACATCTAATTTACTGGCTGTGCCTGTCTTGTCTGCGGCTGCGGGCGCTGCAACTGGGGCAGTAGCGAACATCGATGGTTTGCCCTCATGAACCTGCCAATTGTTGTACAGCATGAGGCCTGATAGTGAAAACACAGCCCAAAGAATTGTTTTTTTAAAGTCCATTTGTATTCACTTAAATGATTGAGACGTTTGTTTTACCGCAGGATCATAACCGCCTTGTGACAAAGGGTTACAACGCAAAATGCGCCATGCCGTTAAACCAAAGCTTTTGAAAAATCCATAATGATGAAAGCAGTCACAGGCATATTGAGAGCAGCTAGGCACATACTTACACCGCATGCCAATGTAAGGGCTAAGTGCAAGTTGATACAAGCGCACCAAGCTCACTGCGACCTTATTTAAAACGCGCACCCTAAATAAGCTCCATCACCTGAGAGCGCAGGAGATCTTTCTCTTTTTTTCTGAGTCTGCCGCGAGTTTGACGACCAATTGGCTTTTTAAGCTTAAGGACAACATCGTTGTTAAATTCCGTTGCCTGTGCAGTCCAAACTATTTCACGAATCATTCGCTTCAAGCGATTTCGGTCTACGGCGCGTTTAACCAATTTTTTGGCTACTGCAATTCCCAGATCGGGCTTGGCGCCATTTTGAGCGCCCACAGAATACAAGCCCCAAGACAGATTTGTTTTGGGGCGCGATTTAAGTAATTCAGAAATCCTTGCGCTATTCAATGGCTAAATTACACAGCCAAACGTTTGCGACCTTTTGCGCGGCGTGCATTTAACACAGCGCGTCCGCTCTTGGTTTTCATGCGAATACGAAAGCCGTGGGTGCGCTTGCGACGTGTTACTGATGGTTGATAAGTTCTTTTCATGATAGATCCCTGGAAAACCCACTATTTTCCTTGTTGCGAAGCAAAAGGTCAATCTATCTCAATAAATATGTAGGTGTTTTTCTCTATTTTTACTTACTTTTTGACTAAAACATTAATTCATAAGGGATTTTTTCTTTTATTCACAAGTTATCCACAGTTTTTCCACGAACTTTTACCTTGTGGATAACTTTGTGAGGTGGCTACAATGGATTCTCCAAAAATATGAGCAACCTACAAAATCCCCCCGCCTTGAATTCAGTCAGCCCCTTGGGTTTTTGGGATAGCGCCCTTGGTGCCCTGTCCCGCGAGCTGTCGCCTCAGCAGTTCAAAACCTGGATACAGCCCTTAAGGTTTATTTCTTTTGAAGAGAGTGAACATTCACTAACATTGGGTGCACCAAACCGATTTAAGTTAGACTGGATTAAGAAAACTTTTGCGGACCGCTTTCAAGAACTTGCCTCCCAATACTTTGGTAACCCAATTAATGTCAGTTTCGTACTTGCCTTAGAGGGCTCAGCAAGCCCCTCAGTAATGATTGCCGCCAAAGAAGCAGAGGCCTCTGAGGCCAGGGTAGCCATTGAGGTTGCCCCTACCATTTCTGTGGAAGAGCAGTCTTTCGAGATTGAGGATCACTCAAAACTAAACCCAAACCTCACCTTTGAAACCTTTGTAACCGGTAAGGCAAACCAACTAGCAAGGGCCGCATCGATTCAGGTTGCCCACAACCCGGGGACATCCTACAACCCCATGTTTTTATACGGTGGGGTTGGTTTAGGAAAAACCCATTTAATCCATGCGATTGGCAACCACCTTTTAAAAGAAAAGCCAAATGCCCGAATTCGCTATATTCATGCGGAGCAATATGTTTCAGATGTGGTTAGGGCTTATCAACAAAAAGCCTTCGACCGCTTTAAGCGCTACTACCACTCGCTAGACCTTCTTTTGATTGATGATATTCAGTTCTTTAGCGGAAAATCGAGGACCCAAGAAGAATTTTTCTATGCTTTTGAAGCCCTGTTGAGCAACAAGTCCCAGGTCATCATTACGAGCGACACCTATCCCAAAGAGATGGCAGGAATTGACGATCGCCTGATTTCTCGTTTTGACTCTGGCCTAACGGTCGCAATCGAGCCCCCTGAGCTAGAGATGCGGGTAGCTATTTTGATGAAGAAGGCTGTGAGCGAGGGCATCCCCATGAGTGAGGATGTTGCTTTCTTTGTAGCAAAACACCTACGCTCAAATGTTCGTGAGTTAGAGGGGGCTTTACGTAAGATTTTGGCTTTTGTTCGCTTCCACGGTCGCGATGTAACCATAGAGGTTGCGAGAACCGCCCTTAAGGACCTTCTCTCAATCCAGAACCGTCAAATTTCTGTCGAAAATATTCAAAAGGCTGTTGCTGATTTTTACAGCATCAAGGTCGCTGATATGTATTCGAAAAAGCGTCCGGCCAACATTGCGCGCCCACGCCAAATCGCCATGTTTATGGCAAAAGAGTTGACCCAAAAAAGCCTCCCTGAGATCGGTGAGCTCTTTGGTGGAAGAGACCACACTACCGTTCTACACGCCGTTCGAAAGATTGGTGACGAACGGGCGCATGATAGCCAGCTGAACCACGAAATTCACGTTATCGAGCAAACCTTGAAAACTTAATTTTTGCCTGTGGACAAGCTTGTGGGTAACCATGGGGATATGTTTGGGGATTGGTTGTGGATAAATTGTGAAGAGTCCACACTTCATGCAAAAATAGGGTGTTGGTAAAAAGTTATCCCATTTTTATGCAGTCTTTATACAGAAGTTTTCCACAGATTTTTAGACGTTTAATGTGTTGTTTTGTTTGAGGTTTTTGACTTATCCACGGAAAAACGAAGCCTTATTACTATTACTACTAAGATATATACAAGGATTTAAAAGCAATGCAACTTGTTAACACCTCTCGCGATAATTTATTGAAACCACTACAAGTGGTTAGTGGGATTGTTGAGCGTAGACATACACTTCCCATTTTGGCTAACCTCTTATTTAAAAAGAGTGGCGAGAAGGTGTCTTTTGTTTCTACTGATATCGAAATTCAAATTACCACTAACGCAAATTTTGGCGTTGGCTCAGAGGATGTAACGACAACCGTGGCAGCAAGAAAGTTGTTGGATATTTTGCGCGCTTTACCAGAAGGGCCGGTATCGCTCAATCTTAAAGACAATCGCATGGTAGTACAGAGTGGCAAAAGCCGCTTTTCACTGCAAACCCTATCTGCTACAGAATTTCCTGTAATGCAAAGTGTTGGTGAGGTGACGGCAGCCTGGAAGATGTCACAAAAGAGTTTCCGCCAACTGATTAGTCAAGTTCATTTCTCAATGGCGCAGCAAGATATCCGTTATTACCTAAATGGTATGTTGTTGGTGATTGAGGGTAAAGAGGTTGTTGCTGTTGCAACTGACGGTCATCGCTTGGCGTTTTCCCAAGTGGAGCTTGCTGAAGCTCCGTCTGGTTCAGGTCAAAGACAAGAAATTATTATTCCTCGCAAAACCATTCTAGAGTGCCAACACCTTCTTGAAGATTCTGATGAGCCTTTAGAAATCAGCTTAACCGCAAACCAGGTGAAGTTCGCCTTTGGGGACATTGAGCTTATTTCTAAACTGGTTGAAGGTAAGTTTCCAGATTTCCAAAGGGTAATTCCCAAGGGACATAAAAACTCTTTAATAGTTGATCGCGATGTACTGCAAGCTGCACTTCAACGCGCTGCGATTTTGACCACAGACAAATTTAAAGGGGTTCGTTTTTCCTTATCACCAAATCGCATTACCGTTCAATCAACCAATGCTGAGCAAGAAGAGGCGCAGGAAGAAATTGAGACCGAATATGGCGGCGATGCAGTAGAGATTGGTTTTAATGTGAGTTATTTACTAGACGTCTTAGCAAATCTAAAGAATGAAAAAATTCAAATTAGTTTGGGAGATGCAAACAGCAGTGCTGTGATTACATTACCTGGATCAGAGAACTTTAAGTACGTTGTAATGCCAATGCGCATTTAATTTAGAAGAACATGACTGAAGAAAAAAAAGCAGTAGAGCAGTACGGCGCCGCATCGATTCAAATTTTAGAGGGTCTAGAAGCTGTTCGTAAACGTCCTGGTATGTACATTGGAGACACCTCTGATGGCACAGGATTGCACCACCTTGTTTTTGAGGTTTTAGATAATTCAATCGACGAAGCATTGGCGGGATACTGCTCTGAAATTACGGTTGTTATACAAACCGATAATTCCATCTCAATTGTGGATAACGGACGGGGTGTACCAACTGGCATCAAGTACGACGACAAGCATGAGCCAAAGAGAAGTGCGGCTGAAATTGTGATGACTGAGTTACATGCTGGTGGTAAGTTTGATCAAAACAGTTATAAGGTTTCTGGTGGTTTGCACGGAGTGGGTGTAAGTTGCGTCAATGCACTCTCAAAGTGGTTAAAGCTCACGATTCGTCGTGACGGCAAAGCACATTACATGGAGTTTGCTCGTGGCGTTATTCAGAATCGGAACATCCAACAGGAAAATGGCGTTGTCACCTCACCCATTACCGTTACAGGCGACACCGAACTTTCAGGTACTGAAGTTCATTTCTTAGCCGACGAAGAGATTTTTGGAAATGTTGAGTTTCATTACGAAATTCTAGTAAAGCGTATTCGTGAACTCTCGTTCTTGAATAACGGGGTACATATTAAATTGATTGACCAGCGTACTGGCCAGGAAGAAGACTTTGCATTTTCTGGCGGCGTCAAAGGTTTTGTTGAGTACATCAACCAAACCAAAAATGTTTTACACCCTAATATTTTTTATGCCGAAGGCGTTCGCCCTTCCGACCTCGGCGGTCAAATTACTGCTGAAGTTTCAATGCAATGGAATGACAGCTTTAGCGAACAAGTGCTTTGTTTTACCAACAACATTCCCCAGCGGGATGGCGGTACCCACTTAACTGGTTTGCGTGCTGCGATGACGCGAGTCATTAACAAATACATTGATGAAAACGAAGTAGCCAAAAAAGCAAAAGTAGAAATTTCCGGCGATGATATGCGCGAAGGCCTTGCCTGCGTCTTGTCGGTGAAAGTGCCGGAGCCAAAGTTTTCTAGCCAAACAAAAGACAAGCTGGTTTCAAGCGAAGTTCGTGGGCCGGTAGAAGAAATTGTTGCTGAGGCCTTAAGCGCTTACCTGCAGGAGCGACCAGCCGACGCAAAAATTCTTTGTGGAAAAATTGTCGACGCTGCTCGTGCCCGTGAAGCTGCGCGTAAAGCACGCGACATGACAAGACGCAAGGGCGCATTAGATGGTTTGGGTTTGCCTGGTAAGTTGGCAGACTGCCAAGAAAAAGACCCAGCAAAGTCCGAGTTATTTATTGTCGAGGGTGACTCCGCGGGTGGCTCTGCCAAGCAGGGGCGAGATCGTCGCTTCCAGGCAATTCTTCCCTTAAAGGGAAAAATTCTGAACGTTGAAAAAGCCCGCTTTGACAAAATGTTGGCAAGCCAAGAGGTTGTAACACTCATTACGGTATTGGGCACCGGTATTGGTGTTGAAGAATATAAAGCTGACAAACTTCGTTATCACCGCATCATCATCATGACCGATGCGGACGTAGATGGAAGCCACATTCGTACACTACTCTTAACGTTCTTCTATAGGCAGATGCCAGAGCTGATTGAGCGTGGCCACATTTATATTGCTCAGCCACCACTCTATAAAGTGAAGTTTGGTAAGAGCGAGCAATACATTAAGGACGATGCAGAGCTCAATCAATTGTTGCTAAAGATCGCCTTAGAAACCGCCTCTCTCCAGACCCCGACGGGAGAGTTGATTGAGGGCGAATCATTGAACGAGTTGGCCAAGCACTACCAAGTCATTCAGTCGATTGTCGATCGCTTGTCTCGTACCATTGATGAAGATGCGTTGCGAGCCATTGCTTCTGGTACCCAGTTGAATTTGGATACCGATAAATCAGCGCATGAATCTGCGGATCGATTAAGGTTGGCTCTTGCTGATTCGCTCAATCCACTGGCTCTGCCACCAGAAATTATTGTGCAAAAAGAAGATCGCACTGAGCGTTTTCGTTTGTTGTTATCACGCCGTATTCATGGCAACCTCAAGCTATCCACAATTAATTCTGACTTTGTTCATGGCGATGACTATCAAAGCCTTGCGAATGCAGCAGCTGTTTTGTCGGGCAGAGTTTTGCCTGGCACACGGGTGCGCCGCGGAGATCCAGATAAGAATCAAAAAGAGCAAACCATTAATGACTTTAGGGGCGCTTTTTCTTGGTTGTTGTCCGAGGCAGAGCGTGTCTTAAGCCGCCAGCGATATAAAGGTCTTGGTGAGATGAATCCATCCCAACTATGGGAAACCACCATGGATGCGAGCTCTCGCACTTTGTTGCAAGTAAAAATCGAAGATGCAATTGCTGCGGATCAAGTCTTTACAACGCTGATGGGCGACGAAGTGGAGCCCCGTCGCGCATTTATTGAAAAGAACGCACTTATTGCTCGCAACCTAGACGTTTAAATATGGCATCTAAAAAATTAAAACCACCAAAGGTGGACCGGTCTTTTATTGTTGTGAAGTCTTCACCGATCCATGGCAAAGGCGTTTTTGTAGTTAAGCCTATTAAAAAGGGTCAGGTAATCATTGAGTACAAAGGGGAGCGCATTAGTTGGAAGCTTGCCGAGAAGCGCCATCCACACGACCCCAAAGACCCAAACCATACATTTTATTTTTCCCTAGATGATGGTCGCGTGATTGATGCCAAGTACGGTGGCAATGCTGCGCGTTGGATTAATCACTCTTGTAAGCCCAGTTGCGAAACGCGCGAAGATATCTACGACGGTAAGCCACGCGTTTTCATTTATGCCAAGCGAGCCCTTAAGGTTGGTGAAGAACTTTTTTATGACTACTCCCTGGACATTGAGGGTCGCGTCACTAAGCAGATGAAAAAAGATTACGAATGTCGTTGTGGGGCTAAAAAGTGCCGCGGCACAATGCTTGCGCAAGATAAAAAATAAACCACGCACTTTTTATGTTGTACATCACCATTCAAGAGCTTGAGGCGGCCATTAATTATTGGCGCAATCAATCTCCAGCGGTGGGGGATGAGTTGCGTTTATGTCCCGAAGCGGCGGCCCTTGCCAAACCATATGCCCTCATGATTGTTCAGGGCTCGCAACGGATGCCGCTGGATGTTTTGGATGAGCTTGCAAGAACTGCCATTCAAACATTTAATAAGCTGACCCAAAGCTAAGCTATAAACCCCTAAAGTTTAGGGTTATCGCTATATAAAGCAAGCCCGTCTTGGGGTATCCTCAATACCTTGCCCCAGCAAAGGGTAGAGGACAATAGATTGCAAGAAACAATATTAGAGACAATTGGCCTGGGGAAATCCTTTAAGGGGTTTTCTGCTGTTACTGATGTTAACTTAAAGGTGTCAAGGGGGAGTATTCATGCCCTCATAGGACCCAATGGGGCGGGCAAAACCACATGCTTCAATTTGCTAACTAAATTCTTAGAACCCAGTAGCGGTCAAATCTTATTTAATGGTTTAGATATTACAAATGAGGCCCCGGCCTTAATTGCGCGACGGGGAATTATTCGCTCCTTTCAAATTTCAGCTGTTTTCCCCCATTTAAGCGTTTTAGAAAACGTTCGTGTTGCGCTGCAGCGAGGGTTGGGTACAGAGTTTCATTTTTGGAAATCCGGCGACTCTCTCAATATTCTGAACGATCGCGCTTTAGAGCTGCTTCATGAGGTTGGTTTGGAGGAGTTTGCCCACGAGCAAACTTTGAACCTGGCTTATGGACGTAAGCGAGCACTAGAAATAGCAACCACTCTAGCCATGGAGCCAGAATTAATGCTCTTAGATGAGCCTACGCAAGGGATGGGGCACGAGGACGTAGAGCGCGTCACAGAGTTGATTGACCGTGTTGCTAAGGGACGCACCATTTTGATGGTTGAGCACAATATGAAAGTTGTTGCTTCGATTGCTGATCGGATTACTGTGCTCCAGCGCGGGGCTGTTTTGGCAGAAGGCCCTTATCAAGAGGTTTCGAAAAACCCGCTAGTGATTGAGGCCTATATGGGCAGCCACGGGGGCGATAATTTATGAGTGGTATGGCGCTAGAGGTTAAAAATTTAGAGTCCTGGTATGGGGAGTCCCATATTTTGCATGGTGTAAATTTTGCGGTGCGCGATGGTGAGGTTGTCACGCTTTTAGGAAGAAACGGTGCGGGTAGAAGCACCATTCTGAAAACCATCTTGGGCATGACCAGTAAGCGTAAGGGCGTTATCAATGTCTTTGGAGTCGAGACCGTTGATCTCCCAACCTATCAAATTGCTCGTCTAGGCATTGGCTATTGTCCAGAAGAGAGAGGTATTTTCGCCAGCCTAGACGCGCAAGAGAACCTACTCCTTCCTCCAAAGGTTTCTTCTGGTGGCATGGAGCTAGAAGAAATTTACGAGATGTTCCCAAATCTTTATGAAAGAAGAAATAGTCCGGGCACCAGACTTTCTGGTGGTGAGCAGCAAATGCTAGCTATGGCTCGAATTTTAAGAACTGGCGCCAAACTTTTGTTGTTAGATGAGATCACCGAAGGTCTCGCGCCTGTGATTGTCGAAAAGCTTGGTGAAGTGGTATCTAAATTAAGAAATAAGGGCTTTACGATTGTGTTGGTAGAGCAAAACTTTAGATTTGCGGCGGAACTTGCAGACAGACATTATGTGGTTGAAAGTGGTTTGATAGTAGAGGTGGTTGAGCGTGCAGACTTGAAGGCCAAGGCCGAAGTCTTAAACGGTTATTTAGGCGTTTAGTCGGGTGTTTACTTTTAAAGGAAAAACAATGAAGCGGACTTTAATTTCTATGGCAGTGGCAGCCCTAGCTGCAGTTTCTAGTGGTGCGAATGCGGCGGATCCATCCGCTGTAAAAATTGGTTTTATTACTGATATCTCTGGTTTGTACTCAGATATTGATGGTCAGGGTGGCTTGGAGGCGATCAAGATGGCTATTGCCGACTTTGGCGGCAGTGTTTTGGGTAAAAAAATTGAAGTGGTTTCAGCGGACCACCAAAACAAAGCCGATATTGCTGCATCTAAAACTAGAGAATGGATTGACCAAGACGGCGTTACCGTTGTCTTTGGTGGAACCAACTCCGGAACTGCATTAGCAACTTCAAAGGTGGCCGCAGAAAAAAAACGGATTTACATCAATAACGGCGCTGGCACTTCCGCATTAACCAATGAACAGTGCACCCCATACACCATTCACTACACCTATGACACGGTTGCTTTGGCAAACGGCTCAGCTAAAGGGATGATGGATAAAGGCTTAAAGACTTGGTATTTTTTGACTGCTGACTACGCCTTTGGTTATGCCCTTGAGAAAGATGCAACGAACGTGATTAATGCCAGCGGTGGAAAGGTTTTGGGAACATCAAAGCACCCATTAAATGCGAGCGATTTTTCATCTTATCTATTGCAGGCACAGGCTTCAAAAGCTCAGGTTTTGGGCTTAGCTAATGCGGGTGGCGACACCATTAATTCCGTCAAGGCTGCCAATGAGTTCGGCATTACCAAAACCATGAAGATTGCTGGTTTATTAGTATTTATTACTGATGTACACGCAATTGGTATCCAAAATGCACAAGGCTTGCTAGCTACCGAGGCCTGGTATTGGGATCAGAACGACCAGACTCGTAAGTTTGCAAAACGTTTCTTTGAAAAAATGAAACGCATGCCAACGATGGTTCAGGCAGGCAACTATTCATCTACGATGACTTATTTGAATGCTGTTAAGGCGGCCGGTACCAGCGACTCAGACAAAGTGATGCAGCAAATGCGCAAGGTCAAAATTAACGATATGTTCACGAAAAATGGTTATATCCGCAAAGACGGAACCATGGTCCACGACATGTATCTTTATGAAGTGAAGGCCCCAAGCGAAGTCAAAAGTCCGTGGGATTACTACAAGTTAGTTGCTACCGTGCCTGGGGAAAAAGCTTTTGCTCCAGAGGCTTATTCTCAGTGCGCTAATAAGTAATCTTGGAAATCTTCGGCCTTTCTATTTCCGCTCTGTTAAGCCAGCTCCTTTTGGGGCTGGTTAACGGCAGCTTCTATGCAATCCTCAGTTTGGGATTGGCGGTAATCTTTGGCCTGTTAAATGTGATTAATTTTTCACATGGCGCCATGTTTATGTTGGGCGCCATCGTGACGTGGATGGCTGGGCAATATTTTGGAATTAACTATTGGGTAATGCTGATACTGGCCCCAATCATTGTTGGTTTGATTGGCATTGTGATTGAGCGTCTATTGCTAAGGCATTTGTATAAGCTCGATCATTTGTACGGATTGCTGTTGACCTTTGGTTTAACGCTTTTTATCGAGGGCGTGCTGCGCTCCATATATGGCGCTTCGGGTTTGTCTTATAGCGCTCCAGATGCCTTGCGCGGAGCCACCGATTTAGGTTTTATGGTTTTACCAAACTATCGCGCATGGGTGGTGCTTGCTTCCCTTACGGTATGTTTTGCCACGTGGTACGTGATAGAAAAAACTAGCATTGGCGCTTATTTACGCGCTGGCACAGAAAACCCAACACTAGTTCAGGCATTTGGGGTGAATTTTCCTCTGATGACAACATTGACTTATGGGTTTGGGGTTGCACTTGCGGCATTTTCAGGCGTGCTCGCTGCACCGATTATTCAGGTTTCTCCGCTGATGGGGTCTAACCTCATCATTGTTGTGTTTGCTGTGGTGGTGATTGGCGGCATGGGTTCTATCATGGGGTCAATTGTTACTGGCCTAGGATTGGGTTTGGTTGAGGGCTTGACCAAGGTGTTTTATCCAGAAGCTTCAAGCACTGTGGTATTTGCAATCATGGTGATTGTTTTGCTCTTTAGGCCGGCAGGCTTGTTTGGGCGTGAAAAATGAAATCACTTAAGCTCTGGCTTTTTCTGGCAATACTTGCTGTCGCAATAGCGGCGCCATTTTTTGCTTACCCTATTTTCCTAATGAAGATTTTATGTTTTGCTCTTTTTGCGGCAGCATTTAATTTATTGTTGGGTTATACAGGCCTTCTATCTTTTGGCCATGCCGCATTTTTCGGTGGCGCCGGATACTGTGCGGGATATTTGATGCGCGAAATGGGCGTTGGCCCGGCAGGCGGAATCTTGCTTGGGGTTTTGTTTGCTGCGGCCTTGGGTGCGCTGATTGGCGGCCTTGCAATTAGAAGACAGGGCATTTACTTTTCTATGATTACTTTGGCCTTGGCGCAAATGTTTTACTTTATTTGCCTGCAAGCCCCAGCTTCTGGGGGTGAGGATGGCTTTCAGGGCATCCCGAGAGGCGAGCTGTTTGGCCTAATCAACTTACAAAATGACTTAAATCTTTATTACTTTGTTTTGGCTACAACACTTGTTGGGTTCTTATTCATTTCAAGAATCATTTCCTCCCCGTTTGGACAGATCCTAAAAGCAATTAAAGAAAACGAGCCGCGTGCAATATCTCTAGGCTATAACGTTAATCGTTTTAAGTTTTTAGTATTTATTTTGTCTGCTGCACTAGCTGGTTTGGCTGGGGCCGTTCAAGCATTGGTATTAGGCTTCGAGACACTGACAGATGTGCACTGGTCAATGTCCGGCTTGGTTATTTTGATGACCTTGGTTGGTGGTGTTGGCACCTTGGTAGGCCCATTTGTTGGGGCGCTGGTAATTGTTCTGCTTGAACATAGAGTGGGTGAGATTGGAAACTTCTTAGCTCAAATTACGGGTGTCGCTTGGTTTAACTCTTTGGGCGAGTCCGTGACCATTGTTACGGGCCTGATATTTGTTTTCTGTGTAATGGCTTTTCGCCGCGGCTTGGTTGGCATCTTTACTAAAAAGTAATAGCTTTACTGTTGTGTACAAGCCCAACCGAGATCAGCAAGTGCCCCCGCTTTTGCCCCGTTTTCAATGGCATCACTTGCATTGGCATTGCCATCCATTGCGCGTTTAGTAATGCCGTGCAAAATTGCCGAAATTCGAAATAAGTTGTAGGCCATCAAAAAAGGCCAGTGTTCTGAAATCGATCTTCCCACTTGTTTTTCATACATAGCGATATATTCAGACTCACTAGGAATTCCTAGTGCAAGTAAGTCGAGACCTTGTATTCCGCGCCATAGGCTTGGCGCGATTCTCCAGGCCATGCATTGGTAAGCAAAGTCAGCCAACGGGTTGCCAAGCGTAGAAAGCTCCCAATCCAAAACGCCAATGATGCGTAAATCCGTTTTGTGAAAGATGAGATTGTCCATGCGAAAGTCGCCGTGGATGAGCGAGGTTTCGTCTCCAGCAGGAATGTGCTTGGGCAACCAGTCCATCAATTTATTAAGAGAATCAGGTATGGCAATACTCGCTTCGCGCACCTGCCGAGACCAGCGCGCAATTTGTCTTGCAAAATAGTTGCCAGGCTTACCAAAAGTTTCTAATCCAAGCGACGCATAATCTAGGCGATGTATAGCAGAGATGGTGCGATTCATTTCTTCATAAATCTTACGACGATCATTTGCTGATATGTCTGGCAAAGACTGATCAACGAATACCCTTCCATCAAGATATTCCATGATGAAAAAGGCGGTTCCAATAATGCTCTCATCTTCACAATAAGCTAGCATTTGGGGAACCGGTACGTCTGTACCTGCCAGCGCTTTCATCACGCGATGCTCTCGATCAACCGCATGCGCTGATGGTAATAAAACCCCATTCGGTTTTTTTCTGAGCACGTAATGAGAACTGCCGTTAGTAATTTTGAATGTCGGGTTCGATTGGCCACCAGTTAGCTGGCTAAGCTCAATGCGGCCTCTAATAAACCCTAATGAATTTAAGTAATGCTCAAGCGATTCTTGAAAAGAGGGGGTTTGCATAAGCAATTTGTATTTATAAGCCGTTAATCAGGTGGCCGCCATCTACCGCAATAGTTGCACCGGTCATTGCAGTGCTAGCGTCAGAGGCTAAGAGCAATAATGGCCCATTTAAGTCTTCTAAATTATTAAAGCGCCGTGAAGGGATGCGCGCCAGAATTTTTTGTCCAGCTTCACTTAGTAGAAATTCGCGATTGAGGTCAGTAATCACATAGCCTGGTAACAAGGCATTGACGCGGATTTGATGACGCGCTAATTCAAGAGCCATTACTTTTGTGAGTTGCACCACGCCCGCTTTTGAGATGGCATAAGGGGCTACCCCGCCGATGACTCGCTCCCCCAAGATAGAGGCAATATTGACAATATTTCCAGGCTTATTGGCTTCCGCTAGTCGCCGCGCCGCTTCGGTAGCAACCAACCAACAGCCCTTCAGATTCGTATCGATTACCCGATCCCAGTCTTCCTCAGTTTGGTCAAGTAATTTGCGATTGATACTCATGCCAGCGTTGTTGATAACGATCGTTGGCAATGACCACTGCGCAAGCTCATCAAAACACTGCGTCACACTTTTGTTGTTCGTGACATCAAGCTCAAATGCTTTTGCTTGGCCGCCCAATTGAGTAATTTCATCGACTACAGCTTGAAGTTGGTCTATGCGTCGAGATGCGATTGCTACCTTTGCGCCAGCCTTGGCAAGCAGTAGCGCGCAATGCTTGCCGATACCACTCGACGCGCCCGTTACAAGCGCTGTTTTATTATCCAATCGAAACAGCTGATTGATATCCATCACTTAGTTTCTTTATTTCCAATAATTTTGCGAGCCATGCTCCAACGATGAACTTCACTTGGGCCATCATAGATTCGGAAGCCACGCATATCTTTAAAAATTTTCATCAGCGCGGTTTCACCGGTGACACCTTGGCCACCCAACATTTGTACGCAACGATCTACCACTCGCCACTCGGCCTCAGAGCAAATGACTTTTGCGCGACTAGACTCAAAATTGCAGCGTTGCCCTTGATCCAAAAGCCAGGCAGTATGCCAAATATTTAGTCGAGAGGTTTGCAGATCCATATCGTTATCTGCCAACATAAATCCAACGCCCTCATGCTCGCCTAAAATTTTCCCAAAGGCTTCTCTTTTCTTTGCGTAGGCAATTGCAATGTCTTGCGCACGTTGCGCTTGACCAAGCCAACGCATGCAATGGGTTAGTCGCGCAGGTGCTAAACGTACTTGAGCATTTTTAAAGCCCTTACCAAGCTCACCCAATATTTGTTTGGAAGAGACGCGTAAATTTGTGAACCGAAGAACGCTATGTCCGCCAGCAAAGCAGCTATCCATCGCATCCATATTTCGAACAAGCTCAATACCTGGCACATTCATGTCTGATAAAAACATGGTGGCAGAGCCATCTTCCCCGCGGGCCATGGTGATGACAAAGTCTGCTCCATCGGCTCCAGTAATAAACCACTTTAAACCGTTAATAAGATAATCTTCACCATCTTTAGTGGCTGTGGTCATGAGCATTGAAGGATCTGAGCCAGCCCCGGGAGCAGGTTCTGTCATGGCAAAACATGAGCGAATTTTTCCTGCAACTAAAGGGCGAAGCCAACGCTCTTTTTGTTCTGGACTAGCAATTTCTTCTAGTAAATGAATGTTGCCTTCATCGGGCGCGTGGATATTCATCGCAGTCGGCCCTAATGAAGAGTAGCCCGCCTCTTCAAAAACGATGGCTTTTTCTATATGACTTAATCCTAAGCCACCCATTTCAATCGAAGCGTGTGGCGTTAATAAACCCGCTTTTCGAGCAAGCTCGATTAATTCCTTACGTAACTCTTCGGAGGGACCATGTTCATTTTGGCGCGGATCTTTTTCGAACGGAACCACTTGATCGCGAATAAATGAGCGCGTCCGATCCCGCAACCCTTCTAGTTTGGGCGTTAAAGAGAAGTCCATTGTTAGATTGTAATAGCAGGCAAAACTGAAATTACACTTAAAACTTCCTATGACTAAAATACATTTTGAATAAGGCTGCCACGTAAGACCTTATGATTATTTTTTTTTATTGAGCCCTTTATCGAATTTTCAATTTTCATTTGGCCCTTGCTATTGGCGATGGCTTTTTTTGCTGGCTTAGTTGATGCAGTGGCTGGCGGCGGAGGCTTAATTCAGGTTCCCGCTTTATTTGCTGCTTACCCTAACGAACATCCTGCAACATTACTTTCTACTAATAAAGTTTCTGCTGTTGGCGGCACTTTAAATGCTGCACGAAAATATTTGCGCCATGTTTCCCTGCCCTGGGCGGTTGTATTGCCTGCAATCGTGGCGGGTTTTTTGGGCTCACTTTTGGGTGCCAGCGCAGTTAGCAGCTTTCCAGCAGAGCCTTTGCGTAAAGCGCTGCCCTTCGTTTTGCTATTTCTTTTGCTCTACACTTGGTTTCAGCCATCACTTGGTGAGGCCCATGCTCCCAAAGGCGAAAGTCGTTTTCAGCAATTTAAAGCAGCTGCGCTTGGACTAACGATTGGGTTTTACGATGGCTTCTTCGGCCCTGGCACTGGCAGCTTTTTGCTTTTTGGTTTTGTGCGATTCTTTGCTTTTGACTTTTTGCATGCCTCAGCTGCAACAAAACTGGTGAATGTCGCCACTAATTTAGCTGCTATCTTAATGCTAGCCAGTCTTGGGCAAATTAACTGGCCTCTTGGTTTGGCCATGATGATTGCCAACATTGCAGGCAGTCAATTTGGAAGCCGCCTGGCAATTCAACACGGCAGCTCATTTGTTAGAAAGGCTTTTTTGGTCATTGTGACGGCTTTGATTTTGAAGTCAGCCTGGAATGCATATTTTATCAATTAAATCAACGACTTATAAATTACCCCATTGATTTTCCAAGATTTTATGATCTTTTGTTTCACGTGAAACAAACAAAATGCTATGATCATCGCCCTATCTGAGGCAAATCATGCGTTATTCCAAAAGTTTCGATGTCATTGTTGTAGGCGGTGGGCACGCTGGGACTGAGGCTGCCCTTGCATCGGCGCGCATGGGCTGCGACACCCTATTAATTACCCACAGCATTGAAAATCTGGGGGCAATGAGTTGCAATCCTTCGATTGGAGGGATTGGTAAGGGTCACCTAGTTAAAGAAATTGATGCCATGGGTGGTGCCATGGCTGCCGCAACTGACGAGGCAGGAATCCAGTTCCGGATTCTCAATTCAAGTAAGGGCCCCGCGGTTCGTGCAACTCGTGCTCAAGGCGATCGAATCCTCTATAAAGCTGCTGTCCGACGTAGGCTCGAAAACCAACCCAACTTAAGCCTATTTCAGGCTGCGGTAGATGATCTTATAGTTCAGGGCGACGAGGTTCAAGGTGTGTTGACCCAAATGGGTCTCGAGTTTATGGCCAAAAAAGTAGTTCTTACCGCAGGAACCTTTTTGGATGGCAAGATCCATGTTGGCTTGAATAACTATGCCGGTGGTCGTGCAGGTGATCCTGCGGCCGTTTCCCTCTCTGCCCGCCTGAAAGAGCTAAAGCTTCCCCAGGGTAGACTAAAGACTGGCACTCCACCACGCATTGATGGCAGAACTATTGACTTCTCAGTCATGCTTGAGCAGCCTGGCGACTTGGATCCGCTCCCCGTTTTTTCCTATTTAGGGCGCCCAGAACAGCATCCTAGGCAGGTTCCCTGCTGGATTTCTCATACAAATGAGAAAACGCATGACATTATTCGGGGTGGTTTGGATCGCTCGCCAATGTATACGGGCGTGATTGAGGGCGTTGGTCCACGCTACTGCCCTTCGATTGAGGACAAAATTCATCGTTTTGCCTCTAAAAATAGCCATCAGATCTTTTTGGAGCCTGAGGGACTAACAACCAATGAGTTTTATCCCAATGGGATTTCAACTAGCCTCCCCTTTGATATTCAATGGGATTTGGTCCGCAGCATTCGCGGCTTAGAGTCTGCAGTCATTGTGCGCCCGGGGTATGCCATTGAGTATGACTTCTTTGATCCACGCCAATTGCGCCATAGCCTAGAGACTAGGGTTATTGGGGGTTTATATTTTGCTGGGCAGATCAATGGCACGACGGGTTATGAAGAGGCTGCCGCCCAAGGCATGTTGGCAGGTATTAATGCTGGATTGGCCTCCCAAGGCAAAGAACCTTGGCTTCCAAAGCGGAGCGAATCCTATATTGGTGTCCTCGTAGATGACTTAATCACCCGCGGGGTCCAAGAGCCCTACCGTATGTTTACTAGTCGTGCCGAGTACCGCTTGAGCTTGCGCGAAGACAATGCAGATATGCGTTTAACTGGGATTGGTCGTGAACTTGGCTTGGTTGATGACTATCGTTGGGAAGTATTTTGCAGAAAACAAGAGGCTGTTTCACGTGAAACATCTCGTTTGCAAGATATTTGGGTGGGGCCAAAACATGAAGCCGCCCCCCTGATTTCTCAGTTGCTGGGTCAAGACTTATCCCATGAATGTAATTTAACCGAGCTTTTAAGGCGTCCCGGCATTACTTATCAAGCCATTGCTAGCTTGGGTAACGGCATGTGGTCGCCAGGTGTTTTGGATGAAGATCTCGGTTTAGCTGCTCAAATTAGTGACCAGGTCGAGATTTCCATTAAATACCAGGGCTACATTGATCGTCAGGCACTTGAAATTACCCGTCAGGAGCACAACGAGACCTTCCCCCTCCCAGAGTCGCTTGATTATTCGCAAGTTCTGGGCCTGTCTAAAGAGGTTCAGCAAAAGCTGAATTTGCATAAACCAGCAACACTGGGTCAAGCAGGAAGAATCTCAGGAGTAACTCCAGCAGCACTTTCTTTGCTTTTGGTACACCTTAAAAAAGGTTTGGGCCGAACCCAAGAGGCTGCATGACCGAAGATTTGCTTGCGCTGGGTATTGAAGAATTGGGCCTCAATTTAAGTGATGCCAACATTGCAGACTTAGAGGTTTTTTTGCAAGAAATGAGCCGCTGGAATCAGGTGCATAACCTCACGGCAATTGAAGATCAAAAAGATTCAGTGCGCCTCCATCTGATTGATTCTATTTCTGTTTTACCTCTATTGAGGCAATTTCTAAAGACATCCACGCCTAAAATTGCCGACCTCGGCTCGGGCGGCGGCTTGCCAGCCATTCCCATTGCCATTCTCCAGCCTGAGTGGCGCTTGAGTCTGATTGAGGCAATCCGTAAAAAGACGGCTTTTTTGCAACATATACGAGGAAAGCTAAAGCTCAAAAACATCGAAGTATTAAGCGAAAGAGTTGAAAATGTTGCGATGCAACAACCTGGTCAATTTGATGCCGTTATTTCACGTGCGTTTACCAATCTAGCACGCTTTTTGGACCTCTCTTTGCCACTTCTCAAGCCGGATGGTCTCGTATTTGCCATGAAAGCCAAGCGGGCGGACGAGGAAATGGCTGAGGTAAGTAAAGACGATTGGCGTTTATTGGCCGATCAAGCCCTGTTTATTCCTAATCTGCCGGTAGAGCGCCGCTTGTTGGTGTTCACCCCCGTGAGAAAATCGAATTCTTCCCTTTAAGCAAACCCTAAAGCACCCATGGCAAAAATATTCTGTATTGCAAATCAAAAAGGCGGCGTTGGTAAGACCACTACCGCGGTTAATTTAGCTGCGGGATTGGTTGGGCTTGGACAGCGAGTATTGCTGGTGGACTTAGATCCGCAAGGGAATGCCACGATGGGCTCTGGGGTTGAAAAAGCAGATTTGAACAACAGTGTTTATCAAGTTTTAATTGGCTTGGCTGCAGTAAAAGATTGCGCACAACCTTGCGAAAGTTCTGGCTACGATGTGTTACCCGCAAATCGTGATTTAGCAGGAGCGGAAATTGAATTGGTAGATATGGATGCGCGCGAATCACGTTTAAAAGATGCGCTTGCGCAAGTAGCTACTGACTACGACTTCATCTTGGTTGATTGCCCGCCTGCTTTGTCATTGTTAACGCTCAATGGGTTGTGTGCTGCGAATGGCGTCATCGTACCAATGCAGTGTGAGTACTTTGCGCTAGAAGGCTTGTCGGATTTGGTGAACACCATTAAACAAGTGCATGCCAAGTTAAATCCTGACCTGGTGATTATTGGTTTATTGCGAGTCATGTTTGATGCGCGCATGACCTTGCAGCAGCAAGTATCCGATCAGTTAATAGAACACTTTGGAGATAAGGTCTTTAAGGCGATTATTCCTCGTAATGTCAGGCTTGCTGAGGCGCCATCTTATGGCCTTCCGGGCGTTGCGTTTGACAAGACATCGCGCGGTGCAAAAGCATATTTAGAGTTTGGCGCCGAGATGGTTGAGCGCATCAAACACATGTAATTTTTTAAGAAGATAGAACATCATGGTTGCCATTAAGAAAAAAGGTTTGGGCAGGGGTCTAGAGGCCTTGCTCGGTGAGAAAGCTGCGCAAGCGAACTCTTCCGCAGAAATAAACCGTTTGCCCTTAACTGCATTGCAAGCGGGTAAATACCAGCCACGTCAAAAAATAGAAACGGGCGCACTTCAAGAATTGGCGGAGAGCATTCGAGAACAAGGCGTGATGCAACCGCTCTTGGTGAGAATGGTAAGCGCTGGTAAGTACGAAATTATTGCTGGTGAAAGACGCTTTCGTGCCGCCACCCTTGCCGGCTTAAAAGAAGTTCCTGTTTTGGTTTCTGATGCTGATGATCAAGCCGCAGCCGCAATGGCTTTGGTAGAGAATATGCAACGTGAGGACTTAAACCCTCTAGAGGAGTCACAGGGTTTGGCGCGTTTGATCGAAGAATTTGGTTTTACGCATGAACAGGCTGCAAAAGCAGTGGGCAAGTCCCGTAGCGCCATTAGTAATTTATTGCGCTTAGCGCAGCTGGCTAAGCCTGTACAAGCAATGCTGTTGGCGGGTGATATTGATATGGGCCATGCCCGTGCCCTGTTGCCGCTTCCAGGTGCTAGCCAGGTTGCACTGGCGCAGAAGATTGCCGCTCAAGGCCTTTCTGTGCGCGAAGCGGAAAGAATGGCTGCAGCGCTGGTAATTGCAGGCGGACAAATTGGGGACAAAAAAACAAAGACTAAGGCTGGTGAAGTTGTGCCGAGTCGTGATCCTGACATGCGCCGCTTAACCCAAGAAATCGCTGATTTAATTGGGTTAAATGCTGAATTTAAGTTCAAAGGCAAAGGCGGAGAGCTCAGAATTCGCTTTAGCCAGTTTGATGAGCTTGATTCCCTATTAAAAAAGCTGGGTATAGCGGCTGACTAGCTGCGCATCGGCAAAAGACTTTTGTGAATAACAAACCGCTCAATACCAAACGTGAATGGGATGAAATTGAGGAAGATTCCTTTAAAACCCTTAGCAAAGAAGAAATGGATGCCTTGCGTGCATCAAAGCCACGTAATTTTTCTTCAATCAATTCATGGTGGGTTGTTTTAAGTCAGGTAGCGGTTACTCTGCTGATTGCTGGAACGTGCTTTGTTTTTTCCAGTCAAGCTGATAAAAGCGTTTATACTTATTCGGCTTTAGTAGGCGGTTTGATTGGATTTTTGCCTTCCGCGCTGTTTTTGATGCGAATAGAGGCGGCAAAGAAGAGTGTCAAACGCAGCCCCGGCGGCTTTTTGGCGGCAGTGGTTTCTGGCGAATTTATCAAAATCCTAGCAACTATCGTTTTGTTCATAGGCTTTGCCCTAAAGCAGCCTGATTTGAAATGGATCCCGTTGCTTGTTACTTATTTGGCTACCCTCAAGTGTTACTTGTTGGCGTGGTTTTGGAAGTAACAAGAAGCAAATAAACAAGGACAAGTAAGAGATGTCTAGTGAAGTTAACGCAGCAGCAGAAGTAGGCCACCACGCGGCTACAGAAGCGCTTACACCAACTGCCTACATTGCGGAACATCTGCAAAATCTCAACAATATTGGGGGGCCACAGGCATCCATTATTGACTTCAGCGTTATTCATTTCGATACCATGTTTTGGACCACCCTCATGGGCTTGGTCGCAGTCCTACTGCTGGTGATCGCTGCTCGCAAAGCTTCGCCAGGTGTCCCGGGCCGCTTTCAATGTTTGGTTGAAATGCTGGTTGAAATGGTCGAGACTCAATCCAAAGGGATTGTTCACGGTGACAGATCTTATATTGCCCCATTAGCCCTGTTTGTTTTTTGCTGGATCATTCTCTTAAATACTTTGGATTTAGTTCCGGTAGATTGGGTTGTTGGCGTCAATCACTTTATTGAAGGTTTTGGTGTGCACGTGCCGCACCATAAGATTGTTCCAACCACGGATCTAAATGCCACCCTCGGAATGTCTTTCTCAGTGTTGCTATTGGTTTTCTTTTACAGCTTCAAGGTAAAAGGCGTTGGCGGATTTCTGCATGAGCTCATTTCTGCCCCTTTTGGCGCTAAGTGGTATTTGGCCCCATTTAATCTCATCCTCAACATCATTGAATATATTGCTAAAGGTGTTTCTTTAGGAATGCGACTTTTTGGCAATATGTATGCTGGCGAGTTGATATTTTTGTTGATCGCCCTTTTGGGAAGTATGTGGACCTTCAATTTAGATCTCTATATGCTCGGCTTTGTTGGCAACGTACTTGCTGGCTCTGCTTGGGCAATTTTCCATATTTTGGTGATTTTGTTGCAAGCCTTTATTTTCATGATGTTGACCTTGGTTTACATCGGCCAAGCACATAGTCACCATTAACCTTTTTATTTTTAACCTCAACTTCAATACTTAGGAGTAAACATGCAAGCATTCTTAGCCAACATTCAAGGACTAACCGCTATCGGTATTGGCCTCATCATCGGCCTCGGCGCTTTAGGAGCCTGTTTGGGCATTGGCCTAATGGGTGGTAAGTTCATTGAGGGCGCTGCCCGTCAACCAGAACTCATCAACGAATTGCAAACCAAAATGTTCCTTTTGGCTGGTTTGATCGACGCTGCGTTCTTGATCGGCGTTGGTGTTGCAATGTTGTTTGCTTTCGCAAACCCACTGCTCGCAGTTATTAAGTAATTGTTTTGGCGTGGATGACCAACGGGTCATCCAACCGTTCTCAACAATACTGAAAGGAATATCGTGAATCTGAACGCGACCCTATTCGCGCAAATGATCGTCTTTTTTGTCTTATGGTGGGTGGTTGCACGTTTTGTGTGGCCTCCATTGGTTAAGGCATTAGACGAGCGTTCGACCAAAATTGCAGATGGCTTGGCTGCGGCCGAGCGCGGCAAAGAAGAATTAGCACTCGCAAATAATGCGGCCGAGCAAGAGCTTTCTAAAGCACGTCAAGAAGGTATTCAGCGTGTGGCTGAAGCAGAAAAACGTGCTCAAATGTCAGCCGAAGAAATTCGTGCGAACGCACAAGCTGAAGCTGCGCGCATCATTTCGCAAGCAAAAGAAGATGCTGATCAACAAGTAACTCGTGCTCGTGAAGTATTGCGTGCGGAGGTGGCTTTGTTAGCCGTTAAAGGCGCTGAGCAGATTTTGCGTCGCGAAGTGGATGCAAAAGCCCACGGCGCATTGCTTGATCAACTTAAGGCAGAGCTTTGATATGGCTGAGTTAGCCACCATTGCACGTCCTTATGCTGAGGCACTTTTTCAAAGTGCTCAGTCTGCTGAACTTGCTTCGATGCTCGAGCAGTTGAATGAATTGGCTCAGCTCGCTGTGCTGCCGGAAGTCGCTGGTTTGTCTAATAATCCAAAAGTTTCTGCTGATGATTTGACTAAGCTTCTTTCCGGTATGGTCAAGACAAAGTTAGATGGCAAAGTTTCTAGCTTTTTAAGCCTTGTGAATCAAAGCCATCGTCTCGCAGCCATCCCTGAAATTGCAAGCCAATTTGAGTCGATGAAAAATAAAAGCGAAGGTGCAGCAGAAGTAATGATTACCAGCGCATTCCCTCTAGAGGGAAGTGCACTAAATGATTTGTTGTCAAGTTTGAAGAAGCGCTTTGGGGGTAAAGATTTGCGCCCAACTATTCAGGTTGATCCAGCATTGATTGGCGGTGTTCGCATTCAAGTTGGCGATGAAGTAATGGATAGTTCTGTAAAGGCACGGTTAGCTCAAATGCAAGCAAGTCTTGGCGCATAAGTTATCCCGATTAAGAACATACGAAATAAGACCCAGGAGTAAGTAATGCAACTCAACCCTTCCGAGATCAGCGAGCTGATCAAAAGCCGAATTAGCGAAATGGGCGTTGACACCCAGTCTCGCAATGAAGGTACCGTCATTTCAGTGACCGACGGTATTTGCCGCGTTCATGGCTTGTCAGGTGTTATGCAAGGCGAAATGTTGGAGTTCCCTAACAACACTATCGGCCTCGCTTTGAACCTTGAGCGTGATTCTGTTGGTGCTGTAGTGTTGGGTGAATACACCCACATTAAAGAAGGCGACCCCGTTAAATGTACGGGCCGCATTTTAGAAGTTCCCGTTGGCCCAGAGTTGCTCGGGCGCGTTGTTAACGCACTTGGTCAACCCATTGATGGTAAAGGCCCAATTAATACCAAGTTAACTGACTTTATTGAAAAAGTTGCTCCTGGCGTGATCGCACGTCAATCTGTTAGCCAGCCAGTACAAACGGGTTTGAAAGCGATTGACGCGATGGTTCCTATTGGCCGTGGTCAACGTGAGTTGATCATTGGCGACCGTCAAACTGGTAAGACAGCGGTTGCAGTTGACGCGATCATTAATCAAAAGGGTAAAGGCGTTTATTGCGTTTACGTTGCGATTGGTCAAAAGGCTTCTACTATTGCTAACGTGGTTCGCAAGCTCACAGAATTGGGCGCGATGGATTACACCGTAGTGGTTGCAGCGAGTGCTTCTGAGTCTGCAGCGATGCAATACCTCTCTGCATACGCAGGTTGCACCATGGGTGAATATTTCCGCGATCGTGGCGAAGATGCTTTGATTGTTTACGATGACTTGACCAAGCAAGCGGTTGCTTATCGTCAAATCTCCTTGTTGCTACGTCGCCCACCAGGTCGCGAAGCCTATCCTGGTGACGTGTTCTACCTCCACTCACGCTTGCTCGAGCGCGCTGCTCGTGTAAACGCTGAGTATGTTGAGAAGTTCACCAACGGCGCAGTAAAAGGTAAAACCGGTTCTTTGACTGCATTGCCAATTATTGAAACTCAAGCTGGTGACGTTTCTGCATTCGTTCCAACCAACGTGATTTCCATTACTGACGGTCAGATCTTCTTGGAAACTGATTTGTTCAACGCTGGTGTGCGTCCTGCGATTAACGCCGGTATTTCTGTTTCCCGCGTTGGTGGTGCAGCACAAACTAAAGTCATTAAGAAATTGTCTGGTGGTATTCGTACCGACTTAGCGCAATACCGTGAATTGGCAGCGTTTGCTCAGTTCGCCTCAGATCTTGACGAAGCAACCCGCAAGCAGCTTGAGCGCGGTCGTCGTGTTACTGAATTGTGTAAGCAGGCTCAATATAAGCCGCTTCAAGTTTGGGAAATGGCTGCTTCACTCTATGCCGTGAACAATGGTTTTTTTGACGATATCGAAGTGAAGAATGTATTGCCGTTTGAAAAGGGCTTACAAGATCATTTGAAATCTAAATATGCAGATTTAGTTGGCCGCATCGAAGAAACTAAAGATTTGAGCAAAGAAGACGAAGCCGCTTTGCGTGCTGCGATTGAGGACTACAAGCGTTCAGCAGCCTTCTAAGGACGCATAGAGATCATGGCCGGCACAAAAGAGATACGATCAAAGATCAAGAGCGTGCAAAACACGCGCAAGATCACGAAGGCAATGGAAATGGTCGCCGCATCCAAGATGCGTCGCGCCCAGGAGCGCATGCGTAATGCGCGCCCATATGCTGAAAAAATTCGTGAAATTGTGGCCAATCTTTCTAAAGCAAATCCTGAGTACCGCCCTGCTTACATGGCGACTCGTGAAGTAAAGAAAGTTGGCACGATCTTGGTTACAACAGACAAAGGCTTATGCGGCGGTTTGAATACCAACGTACTGCGTTTGATTGCTAACCAAGTGCGTGAGTTGCAAGACAAAAATGTTGGTATTGAGTACACCGCGATTGGTTCAAAAGGCCTGCAATTTCTGAATCGTTCAAAAGCGAAACTCATTTCTCAAACAATCCAAATTGGTGACACACCGCATTTAGATGTTTTGATTGGCGCAATTACTGCCCAGTTAGAGGCGTTTGAGAGAGGTGAGATTGATGCGGTCTATTTGGCATATACCCGTTTTGTAAATGCAATGAAACAAGAGCCTGTTTTAGAGAAGCTTTTGCCTTTAGAGCCAGCTGCTTTGACTCCTGAAGATAAAGCAGGCCCCTCTTGGGATTACATCTATGAGCCTGACGCTGAGTCCATCTTAAATGGCCTGTTGAAGCGTTACGTTGAAGCAATGATTTACCAAGCCGTTGCTGAAAACATGGCTTCTGAGCAATCTGCACGCATGGTCTCAATGAAGGCCGCTTCAGATAATGCGAAGAACGTGATTGGCGAATTGCAATTGGATTACAACAAAACACGACAAGCTGCCATTACCAAAGAGTTGTCAGAAATTGTTGGTGGAGCGGCTGCTGTTTAAGCGGTCAGCGTTTAGGAATACAAAGAATTTAGGAATTAAGAGCGGAGAAAGCGATGAGTAACGGAAATATCGTGCAATGTATCGGTCCAGTGGTGGACATTCAGTTCCCACGCGACAAAATGCCAAACATTTATGATGCGTTGACATTAGTTGAAAGCGGTGAAAAATCATTTGCTGAAAAAGGTTTGACCTTTGAAGTTCAGCAACAAATCGGTGACGGCGTAGTTCGCGCGATTGCAATGGGTGCAAGCGATGGCTTGCGTCGTGGCATGGAAGTGAAATCTACTGGTAAGCCAATTTCTGTTCCAGTTGGCCCAGCAACACTTGGCCGCATTATGGATGTATTGGGTCGCCCAATTGATGATGCAGGCCCAATTGCTACTGAAGAGCGTCGCGCCATTCACCAGCCAGCACCAAAGTTTGATGAACTATCCCCTTCTGTTGATCTGCTCGAAACCGGCATTAAGGTGATCGACTTGGTTTGCCCATTCGCTAAAGGCGGTAAGGTTGGCTTGTTCGGTGGTGCGGGTGTTGGTAAGACCGTCAACATGATGGAATTGATTAACAACATTGCTAAACAACACTCAGGCTTGTCAGTGTTTGCTGGTGTTGGTGAGCGTACTCGTGAAGGTAATGACTTCTATCACGAGATGAAAGAATCTAACGTTATCGATAAAGTAGCGATGGTGTTTGGTCAGATGAATGAGCCTCCAGGTAACCGTTTGCGCGTTGCGTTGACAGGTTTGACCATGGCTGAAGCATTCCGTGACGAAGGCCGTGATATTTTGTTCTTCGTTGACAACATCTACCGTTACACATTGGCTGGTACTGAAGTTTCTGCTTTGCTTGGTCGTATGCCTTCTGCTGTGGGTTACCAGCCTACATTGGCTGAAGAGATGGGTAAATTGCAAGAGCGTATTACCTCTACGAAGACAGGTTCTGTTACTTCCATTCAGGCTGTTTACGTTCCTGCTGATGACTTGACTGATCCGTCACCAGCGACAACCTTCTTGCACTTAGACTCTACTGTTGTGTTGTCACGTGATATTGCGGCTTTGGGTATTTATCCAGCGGTTGACCCACTTGACTCCACCAGCCGTCAGCTCGACCCACAAGTGGTTGGTCAAGAGCACTATGAAGTAGCTCGCTCGGTTCAGATGACATTGCAACGCTACAAAGAGTTGCGTGACATTATTGCGATTTTGGGTATGGACGAATTGTCTCCTGAAGACAAGTTGGCCGTGGCTCGTGCTCGTAAGATTCAACGTTTCTTGTCCCAGCCTTTCCACGTTGCTGAGGTGTTCACTGGTTCACCAGGTAAATACGTTCCATTGAAAGAAACCATCCGTGGCTTCAAGATGATCGTCAGTGGTGAGTTGGATCACTTGCCAGAGCAAGCGTTCTACATGGTGGGTTCAATTGATGAAGCCATCGAGAAAGCCAAGAAGCTTTAATCGATTTCATCTAGGGAAATTATGTCAACCATACGCGTCGATGTAGTAAGTGCTGAGCACTCTATTTTTAGCGGGGAAGCCAAATTTGTCGCGCTTCCTGGCGAAACTGGTGAGCTCGGCATTTTGCACGGCCACACTCCTTTGATCACACGTATTCGTCCAGGTTCAGTTCGTATTGAAAAAGCCGATGGTGACGAAGAGTTCGTTTTCGTGGCGGGTGGCTATTTAGAGGTTCAGCCAGACCACGTGACCGTATTAGCAGATACTGCTATTCGAGGTCATGATCTTGATGAAGCCAAAGCGCTCGAAGCTAAGAAGCGTGCTGAAGAAGCCATGCAAAACCGTGGCACCGATTTTGATTTGGCTTTGGCTCAGTCCGAGTTCGCTATGGCCGCTGCACAGTTGGCTGCTATCGCCCGCTTCCGTCGCAAAAAGTAAGCGCTGGTTATCCCCTTGCTGTTAAACGACCGTTTTTTAAAAGCCTGCTTGGGTGAAGCGGTTGATCAAACACCGCTTTGGCTCATGCGCCAAGCTGGGCGATACCTTCCTGAATACAACGCTACACGGGCTAAGGCGGGAAGTTTTTTAGGGCTTGCAAAAAATCCTGCATACGCGACTGAAGTAACACTTCAGCCCTTAGATCGCTATCCATTAGATGCAGCCATTTTATTCTCTGATATTTTGACTGTCCCAGATGCTATGGGATTGGGATTGAAATTTACTGCTGGTGAAGGCCCTAGCTTTGATCATCCGCTTCGTACTGAAGAAGCGGTTAAGAAATTACGCGTAGCAGATATGAGTGAGCTCAAGTACGTATTTGATGCTGTCTCTGAGATCCGTAAAGCTTTGATCCAGAATGGCAAACAACGCGTTCCTTTGATTGGCTTCTCAGGAAGCCCATGGACATTAGCTTGCTACATGATTGATGGTTCAAGTTCAGATGATTTCCGTCATGCCAAGACGATGATGTTTAGTCGCCCTGATTTGTTGCAGCATGTTCTAGATATCAATGCACAATCGGTTGCCGCTTATCTTACTGAGCAATTAAAAGCGGGTGCACAGGCGTTGATGATTTTTGATACTTGGGGTGGAATGCTGCCAGATGGTTGGTATCAAAAAATGTCTTTGGCCTCGATGCAAAAAGTGATTGCATTGTTACCGCGTGAGCATGAAGGTAGAAAAATTCCAGTGATCATGTTTACAAAAGGCGGCGGTATCTGGTTAAACGATATGGCACAAGTTGGCGCCGATGTTATTGCCATTGACTGGACCATGTCTCTCAGTCGCGCACGTAAACAGTTGCTGTCTTTAAATAAGCCTTTGGCATTACAAGGTAATCTGGATCCTCTGATTTTGTTCTCAGAGCCTGAGCAGATCGCTCAGCAGGCAAGTGCTTTACTAGATGATTTGGCGAGTGCTCCTACTCTCAAGCCAGGCCTCCATCCATTGGATGGACATGTATTTAATCTGGGTCACGGGATCTCTCAATTTACCCCGCCAGAAAGCGTAACTGCTTTAACAGAAACCGTTATTCAGCACTCCAGGGCTCTTAGATCAAAGCAATAATCCATAGTATTTGCTAACTTTCAGTATTTTTAGACAAAAGTTATGCACAATTTTGGTCATAATTAAAATTCAGTGAGATTCCGATTAAAGATGAACTTTAACTTTCGTAAGTTCTTATAAGTTATTGATTTATATGGTTATCTGGCTATTGGGCTCAAAATGAGTGCTAGCACAGATTGCTGGTAAATTAGCTTATAAATCATCATTCTTGGATGATATCCACAGACTTATCCACAAGCAAAATAGAAAAAAAGAAGTAAATGTCCTTACCCATTGTGGTTCAAGTAGTTGTCGATAAGCCCTTGGCCCAGGGTTTTGATTATTTGTGGAATAAAGAGGTGCTGGGGGCCTACCCAGAGATTGGCCATATTGTTGAAGTGCCTTTTGGGCGCTCAACTTTGGTTGGCGTGGTGATAAAAGTTAGCACTCACTCTGATTTTGAGAAATTAAAGGGTGTAACTAAGCTTTCCCCATTGCCGATGCTAGATCCAGCGGCACTCAGACTAATGAATTTTGCTAGTCAGTATTACATTCATGGGCTTGGGGAAACCATCATTCCAGCAATTCCACAGATGTGGAAAAAGCCAGCAGATTGGGAAAAAATACCTGCAAAGTTAATGCTAGGCGAAACAAAGAAAAAGAAAAAAGAAGAGCCCAAACTAAGCGAGGGTTATATCAGCGAAGCGCAGTTAAATGAAGCTCAAGAGTTAGCCTTAAAAGATTTGCGAGCCAATGTCATTGCGCAAGAATTTAAAGTGGCCCTACTTCAAGGTCAAACCGGTAGCGGAAAGACGGCTGTGTTTTTAAATTGGCTAAAAACCATTCTTCAGAATGACAATTCTCAAGCATTAATTTTGGTGCCGGAGATTAACTTAACGCCACAGTTAGAGCGCAGGGTGCGCGCTTATTTTCCGGATAAGAAAATGGTAGTGCTCCATAGTGGCGTGAGCAAAAAAAAACGTGGCATTGCTTGGTATGAAGCGCTTACCGGAAAAGCGCAAATCATTTTGGGTACAAGATTGGCGGTATTAACTCCATTACCGAATCTACGTGCAATTGTGGTTGATGAAGAGCATGACCCATCTTATAAGCAACAAGATGGAATTCGTTACTCGGCTAGAGATTTGGCCGTTTGGCGTGCACACGATTTAAAGATTCCGATATTGCTTTCTTCAGCTACGCCCTCACTTGAAACTTGGATGGCAGCTAAATCAGGACGCTATCAGTATCTGCGCTTAGACCAACGAGCACAGGGCGCGAGCCTACCAAAAGTGCATTTAATTAATACGCGAGATCCACAGAATCAGTTTAGCCCTGGAGATATTGATAGGCCCACAGCAAAAATTTCATTGAGTAAGCCCTTGGTAAATGCAATGAATAAAAATTTGCAAGATAAAAAGCAAAGCCTAGTATTGATTAATCGAAGAGGCTATGCACCGGTGTTGAGCTGTAGTGCGTGCTCATGGTTATCGAAGTGTCAGCAGTGCAGTTCATATATGGTGATGCATAAGGCAGGTGCTTTAGGACGTAAGCCAGTGTTAAGTTGCCACCACTGTGGCTTGGTTAAGCCCATTCCTAGTCATTGTCCTGATTGTGGTAATGCCGATTTAAAAACGTTGGGCCAAGGCACCCAAAAGTTAGAGGATGCTATTGAAGAGGTCTGGCCTAAGGCAAGAGTTCTCCGGGTGGATACAGACTCTAGTCGTAAGAGCAAAGGTGCGGAGGAGCTGTTTCAAGAAATTCATGATGGGAATGTAGACATCGTAGTTGGCACTCAAATGATTGCTAAAGGACATGACTACCAAAACATTGGCATGGTTGCAGTGCTAGATGCGGATAGCCGTTTGTTCTCCCAAGATTTTCGAGCAGCAGAAAGATTATTTGCACAGCTCGTTCAGGTAGCGGGCAGAGCTGGAAGGGCTAACAAAGATGGTGAGCAGAGTGGTGATATTTATATCGAAACCCAATTTCCGGAAGCGGCAGTATTTCAGTATTTGTTAAGGCATGATGTTGATGGATTTCTATCTCACATTGCTAGCGAGCGAGATGAGGCTAAATTACCGCCCTTCTCTTATCAGGGCTTGGTCCACGCTGAAGCCAAGAGTTTGGATAAGGCAATTGGGTTTTTGAGTTCTATAAAAGCACGCTTAAGAGATCAGGGCCTGATTACACAGGGTCTCCGGGTCTACGACCCCGTTCCCAAAAGCATTATGCGGGTCGCTGGAAATGAGCGTGCTCAGCTGGTCATCGAGTCCGATGATCGTAGGCAACTGCAGGATGTTCTAGAGGCAATCGATCGCGATTTGCGAGATAGCTCTCAAGGACGCATTAGCAAACTTGAGCGCATTCGTTGGTTGATTGAGCGTGACCCAATCTCAATCTAATGTTTACGCTCCAGGGCCTGAGCTGTATTTTTCTAAACTCATGAGTTGATTGAATTCTGAAATAAGACTGTCATCTGAGCTCGCTTTGATTTTGAATAACCAAACTGCATACGGTTTTTCATTGACAAGCTCGGGAGAGGCTTCGACTTCCGCATTGAGCTCAACAATTTCACCGCTCACTGGCGCATGAATATCGCTCGCTGCTTTGACAGACTCGATTACCGCAATGGCTTCGCCCTGCTTGACTAGTTGACCAATCTTAGGCGCTTGAAAGAACATTACATCTCCCAAGGCTTCTTGAGCATGATTGCTAATCCCAACCCACACTAGGCCATCACTTTCCATATCGGCCCACTCATGAGTTTCTGCAAATTTAAATGTATCTTGGCTGTTCATGTTTTATCCTTTGAGAACATTTTATGCGTAGTCCCATAAACTAGCTTTGATTGAAAAATTCACATATGCCAATTAAATTAGGAATTGTCCCAGTTACTCCGTTTGAGCAAAACTGCTCGATTCTGGTCTGTCAGGAGACTGGGGATGCTGCCGTGGTTGATCCAGGTGGTGATATTGAAAAGATTCTTGATGGTGTTCAACAAATGGGCGGCAATGTAAAAAAGATTTTGTTGACCCATGGACATTTAGATCACTGCGCCTGTGCTAAAGATTTGGCCGATCAGTTGGGCGTTCCCATTGAAGGCCCCCAGGAGGATGAACGTTTTTGGATTGAGCAGTTGCCTGAGCAGACTGTGCGTTTTGGTTTTGGTCATGCAAAAGTATTTGAGCCAAATCGTTGGCTCAATGATGGCGATCATGTTCAAGTTGGCAATGTTGATTTAGAAGTATTGCATTGCCCTGGACATACGCCGGGGCACGTTGTCTTTTTTGATAAAGAAGATCGTCTAGCCATCGTGGGCGATGTTCTGTTTGCAGGTTCAATTGGCAGAACAGATTTTCCGCGCGGCAATCATGCCGACTTGATCAGCGCAATTAAAACAAAACTTTTGCCGCTTGGGGATGATGTGCAGTTTGTACCCGGACATGGGCCCATGTCTACATTTGGACAAGAACGCAAAATTAACCCCTATGTTGGGGATGGCACTTAAAACAGTAAAACGAAAAAATTAGGCTTTTGCTGAACCGGTACGGTGGGTACGGTTATAGAGGCAGCTAGCGCAAATCCAGCGTTGCTTACGATTGCTAGTCGGAATCCATGTGCCACCCTCAAGTCGTTTTTCGCGACTGCAAGAAGAGCAAAACTTGAGGCTCTGGGAAGAATCTTGGGTAACTGCTGGAGTCGAGGTAGTCATGGGCAATCCGGGTAAGGCAAATCTTTATAAAGAGATCTATTTTACCCGTTTTGTCCTGCTGGTATTGGGGTTAAGACAACCCGGACAGAATCGGCTGTCTTGTTACCGTCAAAATCCAGCCAAGCCTTGTTTTCAAAGTCGTAGAGCTTGCACTTGCGGGCGGTATCAAAATACCAGCCCCAAGAGAACTTTTGAACAAAAATACGCTCTGGAAGGATGGTTTCAAGGGTTTTTTGGGCCTCTGTGAGGCGATAGAGGGGCACGCTCATGTCTACGTGATGCGCAGTGTGCTCCATGATATGGTGCATTAAAGCACCCCAAATCCAGTTAAAAGTCAGGTGAACTGTAGTTGACACAAAAGGCTGGGCGCGGAGCCATTCAGATTTTTTGTCATACCAAGAGACTGAAGGGTGGGTGTGGTGAACATAGACCACAAATCCAATCATGCCATTCCAGAATAAGAATGGCACTGCAAAACCAGTCACTAAACCCACCAAAATGGATTGATCGGTAGCGATTGCGCCGGCAATCAGACAGCCAATCCAGACTATTCCGAAGGCGCTTACGAGCAAATTATCTTTAAGGAAAATGGGGCGATCGCCAGGTTTGTTCTGTGCATTGGGGAAGTATTCACGTCTCCACCAAATTTCAATAAGGTAGTAGAAAACAGGACCCCAACCACTGCGATACAGGCGCTCTAGAGCCTTTCGGCCAGGGGACAGTGCGTCATATTCTGCTTTTGATAACGGCGCCCAAACAAAGTCAAAACCTTTTAAATTGGTTTGGCCGTGGTGCACTACGTTATGGCCAACATCCCAAAGGCTATATGGAGTCAGGGATGGCAAGAATGCAATGCGACCCAACACCTTATTGAGCTCACGACTCGGTGTGAAGCTTTGATGGCATGCATCGTGACCCAAAATAAAAATGCGACCGGTTACAAAACCAGCAACCACCCCAAAAATGATTTTGAGCAGAATGTTTTCAACGAAAATCGTCCCCGCGATACAGCTGAGCCACAAAAAAGCATCGATCATGAGCAACATGATCGCGCGCCCAGTTTCACCTTGTGCCATTGGAATTAACCAACTCCGAATAATCTTTCGGTGTGGCAAGGGCGCCTCAGGAGGCAAAGGATTTGTCAGAGAGGGCTCTGAAAGGGCTGAATTTAGATGTGTAGACACGATAAGAATCAATAATTTAGACCCAAATGATAGCGGTTTTCATAGTTTTGCGCATGATGTAGGTCAAATACCCCTTCTGTTTTGGCGCGCCCGGCAGGAATCGAACCTGCGACCCTTGGCTTCGGAGGCCAATACTCTATCCACTGAGCTACGGGCGCCAGGAAAACTGGCTACCCCGCTATTGTAAGTGCCTCTATCCTTGCTCTCTAGTTATAATCACCGCAAATCAACCCTACAACGCATTAAAAGATAAATTCTTATGAGCAACGAGCACGGAAACCTTATTAAGTCCCCAAAACAACTCATCATCGTGGTGTTTGCAAGCTTTTTTGTGCCCTTGATTATTATTTTGTTGTTGATGGTGTTTGTGAACAACGGTAAGCGCGGCGATTCTTCTAGCACCTCCGAAGCGCTTATTAAGCCGGTGGCCCAGTTGAATGTGCAAGAGGCCAGCAGCACACCGGCCCCTAATGCCAAATAAAATTTTTTAGTATTCGAAAAAGCTGGC
This sequence comes from Polynucleobacter sp. AP-Feld-500C-C5, assembly GCF_018882265.1. NCBI lineage: Bacteria > Pseudomonadati > Pseudomonadota > Betaproteobacteria > Burkholderiales > Burkholderiaceae > Polynucleobacter > Polynucleobacter sp. AP-Feld-500C-C5. The sequence continues at coordinate 56,493 of NZ_JACVOW010000001.1, forward strand.
TATATGCCAGCTTTTTTATTGCTCTGAATTGCTATCTTTCGCGTCAAGTGCAATTTGATAGGCATCTTTTTTTGTTAAGCCCAACACTTGTGAAAGTACTGCCGCGATCTCTTTGCTGCCTAGATATGGGTTTAATGCGTTTGCCCAACGCATTAGAGAGGCATGCTCTGGAGCCTCGTCAGCATTGGCGTGGCGCCCTGCAATCAGTATGATGAATTCTCCCTTAAGGCTCTCAGCATTTTCAATCCAAGATTCAATTTCTTGGGCCTGAATGGAAACAAGTTGCTCAAATTTTTTAGTGAGCTCACGGCAAATAAAAACTTGGCGCTCTTTTTCTAATGACCCCGCAAGAAACAGAAGTGTTTCACGAATATTGTGTGGTGACTCAAAGAAGATGCTCGTTTTTTTACTGCTACAAATATCGTGCAAAAGCGCATCGCGGTCTTTAGTTTTATGTGGCCAAAAACCCAAGAATTGAAATTGACCATCGGAGTTGAGCATGACAGACCCCGATACAGATATGGCGCAGGATACCGAGCTGGCACCAGGAATCGGAATGACACGAAAGCCGGCTTTTTGCACTTCGTCTACAAGTCGGGCGCCAGGATCTGAAACCCCGGGAGTCCCAGCATCCGAAATATAGGCCCAGCGCTCATGGTTGGCTAGGTGTTGGATCACTGTTTGGGCGCCGCCAAGCTCATTGTGCGCATGCAAGGCCAAACATTTTTTATGAATGCCAAATTGCTGCAGTAGTGCGGCACTATGTCTAGTGTCTTCACAAGCGATGCCGTCTACTGCATTTAAGACGTGAAGTGCGCGTAAGGTAATGTCACCTAAATTGCCAATCGGCGTAGCAATCATATACAAGGCCCCAGCAGGTAAATCCTGTTGCTTTAAAAAATCCAATGAGCCTAGTTCCATAGGGATATTGTCTGCTGAAGGTTAATCAATAAGCAAGAGAATACGTTGCTTTTGAGTTAAGCTGATTGCATCAGAATTTAGGCTTGCTTTGGCGCATAATATTGCTATGGATAAAGACACTATTGAACGTTTGCGCAAGCGCGCCTCTCAACATTTTTTAGACAGTATTGCGGTAAAGCAAGAGGCTGAAAAAATTCTTCCAGAGTCTGTGGCACATGGTGTGCAGGCGATGGTCGATTGTTTGAAGGCTGGCGGTAAAGTGATGGCTTGTGGCAATGGTGGCTCGGCAGCAGATGCACAACACTTTGCCGCTGAGTTGATGGGTCGATTTGAAAGAGAGCGCCAAGAGTTGGCTGCAGTTGCACTGACAACGGATACCTCGATCCTGACTGCGATTGGCAATGATTACAGCTATGACGAAGTCTTCAGCAAGCAAGTGCGTGGCCTTGGAAAAAAAGGCGACATTCTCTTGGGAATTTCGACGTCTGGCAACTCTAAGAACGTAATTAAAGCAATTGAAGCTGCAAAAAAAATTGGGATCAAAATTATTGCGCTTACTGGCAATGGTGGTGGAAAGATTGCGGCACTACTGGATAAGGATGATATTCATTTATGTGCGCCCTCAACTCGTACTGCGAGAATTCAAGAAACTCACTTAGTTTTACTGCATAGCCTGTGTGATGGCGTTGATCATATTTTGCTCGATTAATTTTTTTAAACACGCTAAAGAAATGCATATGCAAATTCAATCTTTCAGAAAATTAGTCATTGCTGTAGTAATGACAACTCAATTATCTGCATGCGGAGTTTTGGCTGTAGGTGGCGTTGCTGCGGGTGCAAGCGTCATGGCTGATCGTCGTACTCCAGGAGTGCAAGCAATTGATAATGGTATTGAGTTGGAGGCGAATGCTGCGCTTGGCAAAAAGTTTGGTGATAACGCACACATTAACGTGGCCTCATTCAATCAAAAAGTATTGCTGACAGGCGAAGTAAAAGATGCTGGTATCAAAAGCGAAGCAGGCGCATATGTAAAGGCGATGAAGAACGCGCGCACCGTTTTTAATGAATTGATCATTGGCTCTAACAGCACATATACAGCACGTGCTAACGATTCTTATCTTGAGTCGAAAATAAAAACCCAGATGATCTTTACAGATCAATTGCCATCAAACTCTATGTCGATTATTGCCGAGGGATCAAGCGTCTATCTGATGGGCATCTTGACAAAGAACGAAGCTGACTTAGCAAAAAAAGTAGCTAGCAATACAAATGGTGTGAAAGATGTTTATGTTTACTTTGACTTAATTTCTGTAGAAGAAAAAAATCGTCTAGAAAAGCAAGGCAAGGCCGATCAAACAACGCCAAACAGCCCACCAAAATTCCAGTAATTTTTTTGGGTTAGTGATGTCCGCAATGCGAGCAATTGTAAAAATAGTTTTTATATTTACAGCGCTTGCTTATTTCATTCCCCATGCGCATGCAGACAGCGAGGATCAAAAAGCATTTACGCTTGCAAAGCAAAATGCTTGCTTAGGTTGTCATGCTCTTGACAGAAAAATAGTGGGACCAAGCTTCCAATCCGTTGCGCAAAAATATAAAAGCAATCCAAATGCGCAAGCATTTTTGAAAAATAAAATCGCTAAAGGTGGTGCAGGTTCTTGGGGGGTTGTGCCCATGCCCGCGAATTCAAAGTTAAATGAAGCGGATTTATCTTTACTGGTTAGCTGGATATTGCGGGGTACACCGAGTCAAAATTGATGTGAGAATTCAGCGCGCATCAATCTCTTTAGCTTAGCGTGCGTGACGAGGTCTGCCTAAGAACCACCACCAAGCTTGATTCGCCAACTTCAAGTTTTCTTTTAGGGCGTAATCAAAGTCTGCCCACTGCTCATTAGCGGCCTCCTCAACATTCGTCCCAGAGTTTGCCGGCGGCAATTTGAGATACGCATCAGCATCACCGTAGGCATATTCAACTGTCATGCCAGCTTTTTGAGCTAGATGCATCATTGCTTTGTTGTTAGCTAGGCAGTGAACATAAAGCGTTTGAATATTGCTATTACGTGAGTGCACTGCAGAGCGTTGCAGCAGAGCGGTTCCAAGCCCCTGCGCCCTTCCCTCTGGCAATACTGATACGCCAAATTCAGCGGCGTGAGCTTGCCCTTTGATTTCAGGCAAATACGCTAGATGCGCCATGCCAATGAGCCTTAAATCATGGTCAAAGACGCCAAAAACAGCATCTCGCTTGAAATTAAGGCTCTCAACATAGTGATGAATAACTTCATCAGGGGTCTGGGTGCCAAAACGTAAGCGACGATCTTCAGCGCCCAACTGCAATAGATGGTTCAGAATTTCTGACCTGTGGCCTGCATGAAGCTCTCGAACTGGCACGGCCTTCCCTGCCATATAAGTCTGGATAAATAAGTGATCGTTTGCTAAGTTATTATTGTGCATAGCAACATTTTAGCAGAAAAGCAGGAAAAATTAAGGGTTTTCCCTAGGGTGTGGACTATCTGCAAATAAGCATCAAAAATCTAGGTTTAGCGCCCTTCCTTTTTACGCAAAAGCTCTAAAAAGAGCAAATATCTAAAAAAAGTTGAAAAATTTTTCAAAATTTATCCCATTGATTTCATTGGTTTTATTTGAAAAGTCAGAAAAATCTCCGTCTTTTATAGGTAAAAGAGTGGGAAAGGTGTTGACAACCCTATTCGGGTATGTCATAGTCTCGCTTCTTCGCTGAATGTTTTTGAAAAACGATTCAGCCCTCTTTAAAAATTAGTCAACCGATAATTGTGGGTACTAGGCGAAAGCATCCAGTCCTTCGGGACAGATGTAAACAAATAGTACTCATAGACAGTAAAAAGATTTGGTTTTATTACCAAGTCAATTTCTTGAATGAGTGCGACGATCCGCAAGGATCACAGGAATTGAACTGAAGAGTTTGATCCTGGCTCAGATTGAACGCTGGCGGCATGCCTTACACATGCAAGTCGAACGGCAGCACGGGTGCTTGCACCTGGTGGCGAGTGGCGAACGGGTGAGTAATACATCGGAACGTACCTTATCGTGGGGGATAACGCAGCGAAAGCTGTGCTAATACCGCATACGCCCTGAGGGGGAAAGCGGGGGATCGAAAGACCTCGCGCGATTAGAGCGGCCGATGCCTGATTAGCTTGTTGGTGGGGTAAAAGCCCACCAAGGCGACGATCAGTAGCTGGTCTGAGAGGACGATCAGCCACACTGGGACTGAGACACGGCCCAGACTCCTACGGGAGGCAGCAGTGGGGAATTTTGGACAATGGGGGCAACCCTGATCCAGCAATGCCGCGTGAGTGAAGAAGGCCTTCGGGTTGTAAAGCTCTTTTGTCAGGGAAGAAACACCGGCTCTAACACAGTCCGGGAATGACGGTACCTGAAGAATAAGCACCGGCTAACTACGTGCCAGCAGCCGCGGTAATACGTAGGGTGCGAGCGTTAATCGGAATTACTGGGCGTAAAGCGTGCGCAGGCGGTTATACAAGACAGGCGTGAAATCCCCGGGCTTAACCTGGGAATGGCGCCTGTGACTGTATAGCTAGAGTGTGTCAGAGGGGGGTAGAATTCCACGTGTAGCAGTGAAATGCGTAGATATGTGGAGGAATACCAATGGCGAAGGCAGCCCCCTGGGATAACACTGACGCTCATGCACGAAAGCGTGGGGAGCAAACAGGATTAGATACCCTGGTAGTCCACGCCCTAAACGATGCTGACTAGTTGTTCGGGATTTACATCCTGAGTAACGTAGCTAACGCGTGAAGTCAGCCGCCTGGGGAGTACGGTCGCAAGATTAAAACTCAAAGGAATTGACGGGGACCCGCACAAGCGGTGGATGATGTGGATTAATTCGATGCAACGCGAAAAACCTTACCTACCCTTGACATGTCACTAACGAAGTAGAGATACATTAGGTGCTCGTAAGAGAAAGTGAACACAGGTGCTGCATGGCTGTCGTCAGCTCGTGTCGTGAGATGTTGGGTTAAGTCCCGCAACGAGCGCAACCCTTGTCTTTAGTTGCTACGCAAGAGCACTCTAAAGAGACTGCCGGTGACAAACCGGAGGAAGGTGGGGATGACGTCAAGTCCTCATGGCCCTTATGGGTAGGGCTTCACACGTCATACAATGGTGCATACAGAGGGTTGCCAACCCGCGAGGGGGAGCTAATCTCAGAAAATGCATCGTAGTCCGGATCGTAGTCTGCAACTCGACTACGTGAAGCTGGAATCGCTAGTAATCGCGGATCAGAATGTCGCGGTGAATACGTTCCCGGGTCTTGTACACACCGCCCGTCATACCATGGGAGTGGGTTTTGCCAGAAGCCGTTAGCCTAACCGCAAGGGGGGCGACTGCCACGGCAGGGTTCATGACTGGGGTAAAGTCGTAACAAGGTAGCCGTATCGGAAGGTGCGGCTGGATCACCTCCTTTCTAGAGAAAAGATGCTGGAGCTATAGTGCCCACACTTATCGGTTGACAATAAAAGCCACGGGTCTGTAGCTCAGCTGGTTAGAGCACTGTGTTGATAACGCAGGGGTCGTAGGTTCAAGTCCTACCAGACCCACCAATCAGCGTTGATATGGACTTAGTGGACGTTGGGGGATTAGCTCAGCTGGGAGAGCACCTGCTTTGCAAGCAGGGGGTCGTCGGTTCGATCCCGTCATCCTCCACCAACATCTAAATGTCAAAACTAAGCGAATACTGAATCGTTTAGTTTTGCCATTTATGGCTGTTCTTTAAAAATTTGAGTAAGCAAAGTGTCAAATGTTTCTTTGAGAGGACATTTGACAATGTAATAAGGGTAAAGATTGAATCATCAATCAGTAATATCAAACGAGTTTTACAAAGTTCTTAACAAGTACTTACAGTTTGGATTACGGCAAACATGTCAGAAGTAGAAGTAAAACCTGTAACAGGTGCTAGCAATGGTGCTCGTTATAGGATCAAGTGAATAAGTGCACATGATGGATGCCTTGGCGATTACAGGCGACGAAAGACGTTATAACCTGCGATAAGCCCCGGGGAGCTGGTAAATAAGCTTTGATCCGGGGATTTCTGAATGGGGAAACCCACCACTTTTGTGGTATCCATACCTGAATACATAGGGTATGAGAAGCGAACCTTGTGAACTGAAACATCTAAGTAGCAAGAGGAAAAGACATCAACCGAGATTCCCAAAGTAGTGGCGAGCGAAATGGGAAGAGCCTTCTAGTGATAGCTCAGTAATTAACAGAATGGAATGGAAAGTCCAACAATAAAGGGTGATAGTCCCGTATGTGAAAATTATTGAGTGGTACTAGGCTAGAGACAAGTAGGGCGGGACACGAGAAATCCTGTCTGAATATGGGGGGACCATCCTCCAAGGCTAAATACTCGTAATCGACCGATAGTGAACAAGTACCGTGAGGGAAAGGCGAAAAGAACCCCGGGAGGGGAGTGAAATAGATCCTGAAATTGTGTGCATACAAACAGTAGGAGCCTCGTAAGGGGTGACTGCGTACCTTTTGTATAATGGGTCAGCGACTTACATTCAGTAGCAAGCTTAACCGAATAGGGAAGGCGTAGCGAAAGCGAGTCCGAATAGGGCGCTAGTTGCTGGGTGTAGACCCGAAACCAGTTGATCTATCCATGGCCAGGTTGAAGGTGCGGTAACACGTACTGGAGGACCGAACCCACTAACGTTGAAAAGTTAGGGGATGAGCTGTGGATAGGGGTGAAAGGCTAAACAAAACTGGAAATAGCTGGTTCTCTCCGAAAACTATTTAGGTAGTGCCTCGTGTATCACTGTAGGGGGTAGAGCACTGTCATGGTAGTGGGGTCCATTGCGGATTACTGCGCCATAGCAAACTCCGAATACCTACAAGTGCAAGCACGGGAGACAGACATCGGGTGCTAACGTCCGGTGTCAAGAGGGAAACAACCCAGACCGCCAGCTAAGGTCCCTAATATATGCTAAGTGGGAAACGAAGTGGGAAGGCTAAAACAGTCAGGAGGTTGGCTTAGAAGCAGCCATCCTTTAAAGAAAGCGTAATAGCTCACTGATCGAGTCGTCCTGCGCGGAAGATGTAACGGGGCTAAGCATATAACCGAAGCTGCGGATCACAGCAATGTGATGGTAGGAGAGCGTTCTGTAAGCCTGTGAAGGTGTCTTGTAAAGGATGCTGGAGGTATCAGAAGTGCGAATGCTGACATGAGTAGCGATAAAGGGGGTGAAAAGCCCCCTCGCCGTAAGCCCAAGGTTTCCTGTTCAACGTTCATCGGAACAGGGTGAGTCGGCCCCTAAGGCGAGGCAGAGATGCGTAGCTGATGGGAACAAGGTTAATATTCCTTGACCATTGTTAGATGCGATGGGGGGACGGATCGCGGAAAGTTGTCCGGGTGTTGGATGTCCCGGTTCTTGCGTTGGAGATGGCTATTAGGTAAATCCGGTAGCGTAATTCAAGGGCGTGAGACGAGCGAATTTATTCGCGAAGCAATTGGAAGTGGTTCCAAGAAAAGCCTCTAAGCTTCAGTCTAACAAGACCGTACCGCAAACCGACACAGGTGGGCGAGATGAGTATTCTAAGGCGCTTGAGAGAACTCAGGAGAAGGAACTCGGCAAATTTGCACCGTAACTTCGGGATAAGGTGCGCCCTTGTAGTTTGACCGTGAACAACGGAAGGACGAAAGGGTTGCAATAAAAAGGTGGCTGCGACTGTTTAATAAAAACACAGCACTCTGCAAACACGAAAGTGGACGTATAGGGTGTGACGCCTGCCCGGTGCTGGAAGATTAAATGATGGGGTGCAAGCTCTTGATTGAAGTCCCAGTAAACGGCGGCCGTAACTATAACGGTCCTAAGGTAGCGAAATTCCTTGTCGGGTAAGTTCCGACCTGCACGAATGGCGTAACGATGGCCACACTGTCTCCTCCTGAGACTCAGCGAAGTTGAAATGTTTGTGATGATGCAATCTACCCGTGGCTAGACGGAAAGACCCCATGAACCTTTACTGTAGCTTTGCATTGGACTTTGAATCGGTCTGTGTAGGATAGGTGGGAGGCGTTGAAAGCGGAATGCTAGTTTCGCTGGAGCCAACCTTGAAATACCACCCTGATTTATTTGAGGTTCTAACCTTGGCCCGTTATCCGGGTCGGGAACAGTGCATGGTAGGCAGTTTGACTGGGGCGGTCTCCTCCCAAAGTGTAACGGAGGAGTACGAAGGTACGCTTGGTACGGTCGGACATCGTACCTAAAGTGCAATGGCAAAAGCGTGCTTAACTGCGAGACCGACAAGTCGAGCAGGTGCGAAAGCAGGTCATAGTGATCCGGTGGTTCTGTATGGAAGGGCCATCGCTCAACGGATAAAAGGTACTCTGGGGATAACAGGCTGATACCGCCCAAGAGTTCATATCGACGGCGGTGTTTGGCACCTCGATGTCGGCTCATCTCATCCTGGGGCTGTAGCCGGTCCCAAGGGTATGGCTGTTCGCCATTTAAAGAGGTACGTGAGCTGGGTTTAAAACGTCGTGAGACAGTTTGGTCCCTATCTGCCATGGGCGTTGGAGATTTGACGGGGGCTGCTCCTAGTACGAGAGGACCGGAGTGGACATTCCGCTGGTGTACCTGTTGTTTCGCCAGAAGCATCGCAGGGTAGCTATGAATGGAAGAGATAACCGCTGAAAGCATCTAAGCGGGAAACTTGCCTGAAGATGAGATCTCCCGTAGGTTTAACCTACATAAAGGGTCGTTGAAGACCACAACGTTGATAGGTCGGGTGTGGAAGTGCAGTAATGCATTAAGCTAACCGATACTAATTGCCCGTTAGGCTTGATCCTATAACCAGCACTATTGTGTTGGATGTTTGCCAGATTTAATCTGCATCCTTATTACATGCTTACTCAAATAGAGTTGTTGATTAATCAGCAACTCAACCCTCTACGCCCGGTGACCATAGCGAATTGGAACCACTCCTTCCCATCCCGAACAGGACAGTGAAACGATTCTACGCCGATGATAGTGCGGATTACCCGTGTGAAAGTAGGTAACTGCCGGGCACCAATGCGACGCCCAGACCCCTTTAGGTCTGGGCGTTTTTACTTGTGCAAAGCGTTTGAGAGATTGACAGATACTCCGTTTGGAGTCAGAATGTTGGGTTCGCGGAGGGGTGTCCGAGCGGCTAAAGGAGGCAGACTGTAAATCTGTTGGCTATGCCTACGTAGGTTCGAATCCTACCCCCTCCACCAGATGTGCGGGATTAGTTTAATGGTAAAACAGCAGATTTCCAATCTTCGGTCAAGAGTTCGATTCTCTTATCCCGCTCCAGATTTGTTGTATTAGATTTCGCCCATGTGGCTCAGTGGTAGAGCACTCCCTTGGTAAGGGAGAGGTCGGCAGTTCGATCCTGCCCATGGGCACCATGTTTGATTTTATTAATTGTGTATTTCGTGTTTGGTTTAAGAGTTAACTAAAGGCAGAACAAAAATGGCAAAAGAAAAATTCGAGCGGACAAAACCGCACGTAAACGTAGGCACTATCGGTCACGTTGACCACGGTAAAACGACCTTGACAGCAGCAATTGCAACTGTGCTCTCAAAAGCATTCGGTGGCGAAGCAAAAGCTTACGATCAGATCGATGCTGCTCCTGAAGAAAAAGCCCGTGGTATTACGATTAATACTGCGCACGTTGAGTATGAGACTGCAAACCGTCACTACGCTCACGTTGACTGCCCAGGACATGCTGACTACGTTAAGAACATGATTACAGGCGCTGCTCAGATGGACGGCGCGATTTTGGTTTGCTCTGCAGCTGATGGCCCAATGCCACAAACGCGTGAGCACATCCTCTTGGCACGCCAAGTCGGTGTTCCGTACATCGTGGTGTTCTTAAACAAGTGCGACATGGTTGATGATGCTGAATTGCTCGAGTTAGTTGAAATGGAAGTGCGTGAACTTCTGTCTAAATATGACTTCCCAGGCGATGACACACCGATCATCCAAGGTTCTGCTAAGTTAGCCTTAGAAGGCGACGAAGGCCCATTGGGTAAAGAAGCCATCATGAAATTGGCTGAAGCCCTTGATACTTACATCCCAACTCCAGAGCGTGCCATTGATGGTGCGTTCTTGATGCCAGTAGAAGACGTGTTCTCTATCTCCGGTCGCGGTACTGTAGTGACTGGTCGTATTGAGCGCGGTATCGTTAAGGTTGGCGAAGAGATTGAAATCGTTGGTATCAAACCAACATTGAAGACTACTTGTACTGGTGTTGAAATGTTCCGCAAATTGCTCGACCAAGGTCAAGCAGGCGATAACGTGGGTATCTTGTTGCGCGGTACAAAACGTGAAGAAGTTGAGCGTGGCCAAGTATTGGCTAAGCCAGGTTCAATCACCCCCCATACTCACTTTACAGCCGAGGTTTACATCTTGGGTAAAGATGAAGGTGGCCGTCATACACCATTCTTTAACAACTATCGTCCTCAGTTTTACTTCCGTACTACGGACGTAACTGGCTCTATTGAGTTGCCAAAAGACAAAGAAATGGTCATGCCTGGTGATAACGTCACGATTACCGTCAAACTCATCGCCCCTATCGCGATGGAAGAAGGTTTACGTTTTGCGATCCGTGAAGGTGGCCGTACTGTTGGCGCCGGTGTGGTTGCAAAGATTTTGGCTTAAGTAGTTTTGGTAATGAGTTTTTATAAAGGGGTGTAGCTCAATTGGCAGAGCGTTGGTCTCCAAAACCAAAGGTTGGGGGTTCGATGCCCTCCGCCCCTGCCACGATTTGAACTGAAAGTAATATGTCTCAACAAACTGCAAGTCATTCTGAAGAAAAGAGCAGCTGGGTCTCTGGACTCGCTGCTTTAATCGTCGTTGCTGCGTTAGTGCTTTACTACACGCTCATCGATCAATCTTTATTGGTGCGCTTGGGTGTATTGTTCGGTGGCATTGCAGCTGCGGTTTTGATTGTGGCGATTTCACCCGATGGGCGTCGTTTTATCGCCTATGCAAAAGATTCTTGGTACGAAGTAAAAAAGGTTGTTTGGCCGACTCGTAAAGAGACTACCCAAATGACTCTAGTCGTATTTGGCTTTGTTCTGATCATGTCCTTGTTTTTATGGATTGCAGACAAATTGATTGAATGGCTAGTTTTTTCAGTCCTTTTAGGCTGGAAGTGAGTAAAACATGATTGATTCTGAAGTAGCTGCAAATCCACAAGCTACCGGCAATATGCGCTGGTACGTAATCCACGCTTACTCTGGAATGGAAAAGAGCGTTAAAAAAGGCCTTGAGGAGCGTATTGCACGTTCTGGCATGCCTGAGAAATTTGGCCGTATTTTGGTCCCATCCGAAGAGGTGGTAGAGATCAAATCTGGCACAAAATCAGTCACTGAGCGCCGTTTCTTCCCTGGTTATGTCCTGATTGAGATGGAAATGACCGATGAAAGCTGGCATTTGGTGAAAAATACGCCAAAAGTGACCGGTTTCGTGGGAGGTGTTCGTAACCGTCCAAGCCCGATTTCTACTGCTGAAGTCACCAAAATCATGGATCAGATGCAGGCTGGCGTGGATAAACCGAAGCCCAAGACCCTGTTTGAGGTGGGTGAGATGGTTCGCGTGAAAGAAGGCCCATTTACAGACTTCAACGGAAACGTTGAGGAAGTGAACTATGAGAAGTCAAGATTACGCGTTTCTGTTACAATCTTTGGTCGCGGTACCCCAGTTGAGTTGGAGTTTGGCCAAGTAGAAAAGATGTAAAAACAAGGACTTAGTCCGGTTTTGTAAGTGAAGTAGTTGTTTTAAGTGGTTATTTGGTTTTAGTAATTAACCGAGGAGCGGAGCTAGAAAGCCAAAAACTAGCAAAGCGTTTACTCAACGGCGGTCTTTCCTAATGAGGTTAGGCGCGCTTTAAGGAGCACACATGGCAAAGAAGATTATTGGCTTTATCAAACTGCAGATCCCTGCAGGTAAAGCAAATCCATCACCACCCGTAGGTCCAGCATTGGGTCAACGCGGCCTGAATATTATGGAATTCTGTAAGGCGTTTAATGCTCAAACTCAGAGCATGGAACCTGGCCTGCCAATTCCAGTCGTGATTACAGCGTTCGCTGATAAGAGCTTCACATTCATCATGAAGACTCCTCCAGCAACCATCATGATCAAGAAGGCTGCGAAGATCGAAAAAGGATCGCCACGTCCGCATACCGACAAGGTAGGAAAAATTACCCGTGCTCAAGCGGAAGAAATCGCTAAAGCAAAAATGCCAGATTTGACAGCAGCCGATATGGACGCAGCTGTTAGAACAATTGCTGGTAGCGCCCGTTCCATGGGCATCACTGTGGAAGGTCTCTAATCATGACTAAATTATCTAAACGCGTAAAAGCAATTCAATCTAAGGTTGATCGCAACAAGTTCTATTCATTGGAGGATGCATTGAGCCTCGTTAAAGAGTGTGCAACTGCTAAGTTCGATGAGTCTATCGACGTTGCTGTTCAGTTGGGTATTGATGCTAAGAAATCTGACCAAGTTGTGCGTGGCGCAGTAGTGCTCCCAGCTGGTACAGGTAAGCACGTTCGTGTTGCTGTTTTTGCACAAGGCGAGAAGGCTGAACAAGCTAAAGCTGCTGGTGCAGAAATCGTCGGCATGGAAGAACTTGCTGAACAAATTAAAGGCGGCAAAATTGATTTTGACGTTTTGATCGCATCACCAGACACAATGAAAATTGTTGGTACCTTGGGTCAAGTATTAGGCCCACGTGGTTTGATGCCAAATCCAAAAGTGGGAACTGTGACTCCTGACGTAGCTACTGCAGTGAAGAATGCAAAAGCGGGTCAAGTGCAATTCCGTGTGGACAAAGCCGGTATCGTGCACGCAAGCATTGGTCGTCGTTCATTCGAGCCAACTGCACTGAAGTCTAATTTGCTTGCATTGCTTGAGGCTTTGAATAAAGCAAAGCCGCCTGCATCTAAGGGAATTTATTTAAAGAAGGTTGCAGTAAGCAGCACCATGGGTGCAGGCGTACGTGTTGACCAAGCATCGTTACAAGCGGCTCAATAAGTAGCTTGTAACAAAAAAGAACTTTGGGTCGGCTCCTGCTCTTTGAGTGAGAGTCGAACATCAAAGACCGTTGGTGAATTAGTTGCTAATACAGAGTTAATTCTTAATCGTTACGAAAGTAATAGCCAGCGCAGATGGCGACCCTGAAAAGATTTTCACAAGAGTCTTTGTGAACAAATGATCAGACGCTGGTGTGTAACCCCAACTGGAAACAGTTGGTTTTTATGGAGTTAAACCGTGCCTTTGAATGTACAAGACAAAAAAGCGATTGTTGCTGATGTCGGCGCTCAATTGGCTGGAGCCCAAACTGTCGTGCTCGCTGAATACCGTGGTATTCCAGTAGAGCAGTTGACAAAGCTACGTGCTAGCGCACGTGACCAAGGTGTCTATCTTCGCGTTTTGAAGAACACATTGGCACGCCGTGCTGCACAAGGCACACAGTTTGAGCCTCTTGCTGATTCGATGGTTGGCCCCTTGATTTACGGCATCTCTGCTGATCCGATTGCTTCGGCAAAAGTATTGCAGGGCTTTGCTAAGACTCAAGATTTGCTAGTCATTAAAGCTGGCTTATACAACGGCAAGTTGTTAGATGTTGCGGGTGTAAAAGCTCTCGCAACAATTCCAAGCCGCGACGAGTTGTTATCTCAGTTGTTAGGTGTGATGTTGGCACCTGTTTCTGCGATGGCTCGCGTATTGGGCGCAGTAGCAGCACAAAAGGCAGCTGGAGCACCTGCTCCTGTAGCCGAAGCTCCAGCACCTGTAGCAGAAGCAGCAGCCCCAGCAGCAGTCGTTGCTGAAGCCGCAGCCCCTGAAGCAGCCGCTGAGCCTGCAGCCGCAGCCCCAGAAGCTGGAACAGAAGCAAAAGAAACCCCTGCCGCTGAATAAGCGACAGATTAACTATTTAAGTATTAGGAGCTAAAAATGGCGATTACTAAAGAAGAAATCATTGATGCAGTAGGTAGCATGTCCGTTATGGATTTGAACGATTTGGTTAAAGCGTTCGAAGAGAAGTTTGGTGTTTCAGCCGCAGCGATGGCTGTTGCTGGTCCTGCTGGTGCAGGCGGTGGCGGTGCTGCTGCTGAAGAGCAAACAGAATTCACTGTGAACTTGCTCGAAGCTGGCGCAAACAAAGTTTCAGTAATTAAGGCAGTTCGCGAAATTACTGGCCTTGGCTTAAAAGAAGCTAAGGACTTGGTTGACGGTGCACCGAAGCCAATCAAAGAAGGCGTTGACAAGAAAACTGCTGAAGAAGCTAAGAAGAAGCTTGAAGAAGCTGGCGCTAAAGCAGAACTCAAGTAATACAAACTTCGCTAGCGCTTCTCAAAAAGGAGCGTTAGCTATGTTGGGTTTGACCATTAGTGGTCAAACCCGATTTCATTTTTGATTGAAATCGGGTTTGCCTTCTGATACGACTGCAGAATGCAAGTTTGGTCGGACACTAAATCGAACGGTTTAGTGTTGTCCGCCAGTGATTGGTAGTGGCCAATCGCCAAATCTTTGTACAGTCGCTGAATTCGGAGATGAAATGAACTATAGCTTCACCGAACGCAAGCGAGTCCGTAAAAGCTTTGCTAAGCGAGTAAATAACCACCAGGTTCCGTACCTGATCGCAACGCAGCTGGAATCCTACGCTAAATTTTTACAGGCTGAAAAGCCAGCCATGTCTCGTCTTACAGAGGGACTTCAAGCTGCCTTTACTTCAGCATTCCCAATTGTGTCTAACAACGGCTACGCACGTATGGAATACGTGTCTTACCAGTTATCACAGCCTCCATTTGACGTTAAAGAATGTCAACAGCGTGGTTACACATACCACTCTGCCTTACGCGCAAAAGTTCGCTTGATTATTTATGATCGCGAAGCGCCTACTAAGGTGAAAGAGGTAAAAGAGAGCGAAGTCTACATGGGTGAAATTCCACTCATGACAGAAAACGGCTCTTTTGTAATCAACGGTACTGAGCGTGTGATCGTTTCTCAGTTGCACCGTTCCCCAGGCGTGTTCTTTGAGCACGATAAGGGCAAAACCCATAGTTCCGGTAAGTTGCTGTTTTCAGCACGCATCATTCCTTACCGTGGTTCATGGCTCGATTTCGAGTTTGATCCAAAAGATATTCTCTATTTCCGCGTTGACCGTCGTCGTAAGATGCCTGTCACTATTTTGCTCAAAGCAATTGGTTTAAACAACGAACAGATTCTTGCAAACTTCTTCAACTTTGATCATTTTGCATTGACCGCCAATGGCGCTTCGATGGAATTTGTTCCAGAGCGTTTGCGTGGCCAGTTGGCTAACTTTGATGTGCTCGATAAGAATGGCGTTGTTGTCATTCAAAAAGACAAGCGCATCAATGCAAAGCATATTCGCGAACTTGAAGCTGCTAAGACAAAAACGATTGCTGTACCAGATGACTATTTAGTTGGTCGCGTAGTTGCACGTAATATCGTTGATCCAGATTCTGGTGAAATCTTGTCGTACGCTAATGATGAAATCACTGAAGAGTTATTGGCTACATTGCGCGATGCTGGCATCAAGCAATTGGAAACCATTTACACCAATGATTTAGATTCTGGTGCGTATATTTCTCAGACACTGCGTACCGATGAAATTGCTGATCAAACAGCAGCACGTATTGCCATCTACCGCATGATGCGTCCTGGTGAGCCTCCAACAGAAGATGCTGTTGAAGCTTTGTTCCAGCGCTTGTTCTATAGCGAAGATACTTACGACTTATCTCGTGTTGGCCGTATGAAGGTCAATAGCCGTTTGAACCGCCCAGAAATGGAAGGTCCAATGGTTCTGTCGAATGAAGATATTCTCGACACGATTAAGTCCCTCGTAGATTTGCGTAACGGCAAAGGCGAAGTAGACGATATCGATCACTTAGGTAATCGTCGTGTACGTTGCGTTGGTGAATTGGCAGAAAACCAATTCCGTGCTGGTTTGTCACGTGTTGAGCGTGCGGTTAAAGAACGTCTCGGCCAAGCCGAAACAGAAAATCTCATGCCGCATGACTTGATTAATAGCAAGCCAATTTCTTCTGCGATTCGTGAGTTCTTCGGTTCTTCACAGTTATCCCAGTTTATGGATCAAACCAACCCACTTTCAGAGATCACGCACAAGCGTCGTATTTCTGCATTGGGACCTGGTGGTTTGACACGCGAGCGCGCAGGTTTCGAAGTGCGCGACGTGCATCCAACCCACTACGGACGTGTTTGCCCAATTGAAACTCCAGAAGGACCAAACATTGGTCTGATCAACTCACTCGCGCTATTTGCACGTTTGAATGAACATGGCTTCCTCGAGACTCCATACCGTAAGGTTTCCAATAGCAAGGTAAGCGATGAAGTGGTTTACCTCTCTGCAATTGAAGAAGCCAAGTATGTTATTGCTCAGGCCAATGCCACGATCGATAAAAACGGCAAGTTAGCTGACGAATTGGTTTCTGCCCGTCAAGCTGGTGAGACCATGATGGTTAGCCCAGAGCGTATCGATTTCATCGACGTTGCTCCTAGCCAGATCGTTTCTGCTGCAGCCTCACTCGTTCCATTCTTAGAGCACGATGATGCAAACCGTGCGTTGATGGGTGCGAACATGCAGCGTCAAGCAGTTCCTTGCTTGCGTCCAGATAAGCCATTGGTCGGTACCGGTTTAGAGCGTATTGTTGCGGTTGACTCCGGCACTGTTGTACTGGCCAACCGCGGCGGTATCGTGGATTACGTTGATGCAAACCGTGTGGTGATTCGTGTAAACGACGATGAAACTGCAGCTGGTGAAGTAGGTGTGGATATTTATAACCTCATCAAGTACACCCGTTCAAACCAAAATACCAACATCAATCAACGTCCAATCGTAAAAGTTGGCGATCGTGTAGCCCGTGGCGACGTCGTTGCTGACGGTGCATCTACCGATTTAGGTGAATTGGCTTTGGGTCAAAACATGACTGTGGCATTTATGCCATGGAACGGTTACAACTTCGAAGATTCAATCTTGATCTCTGAGAAGGTTGTTGCTGACGACCGCTACACCTCTATTCATATTGAAGAGTTGTCAGTGGTTGCGCGTGATACTAAGTTGGGTTCAGAAGAAATTACACGCGATATTTCCAACTTGGCTGAGTCACAACTCTCCCGTTTGGATGAGAGCGGTATTGTGTACATCGGTGCTGAAGTTGAAGCTGGCGACGTATTGGTTGGTAAGGTAACTCCAAAGGGCGAGACAACTCTCACTCCTGAAGAGAAGCTCCTCCGTGCGATCTTCGGTGAAAAAGCATCTGACGTGAAAGATACTTCTTTGCGCGTTCCATCAGGAGTGATTGGTACCGTCATTGACGTTCAAGTCTTCACCCGTGAAGGTATTGAGCGCGATGCCCGTGCTCAGTCCATCATTCAAGAAGAACTACAACGCTATCGTTTGGACTTAAACGACCAGTTGCGTATTGTTGAAGGCGATGCCTTCATGCGTTTAGAAAAGCTGTTGGTTGGAAAAGTTGCTAATGGCGGCCCTAAGAAATTAGCTAAAGGCACCAAGATCGACAAGGATTACCTTGCTGATTTGGACAAATACCATTGGTTTGATGTTCGCCCAGCGGATGATGAAGTTGCCTCACAAGTCGAAGCAATCAAATCTTCTATCGAAGCGAAGCGTAAACAGTTTGATGAAGCTTTTGAAGAGAAGCGCACCAAGCTTACCCAGGGTGATGATTTACAGCCTGGCGTAACCAAGATGGTTAAGGTGTACTTAGCTGTTAAGCGTCGCTTGCAGCCTGGTGACAAGATGGCCGGTCGTCACGGTAACAAGGGTGTGGTTTCTAAAATCGCTCCAGCAGAAGACATGCCATTTATGGCTGACGGACGTCCTGTAGACATCGTCTTGAACCCATTGGGTGTTCCTTCCCGTATGAACGTTGGTCAGATCTTGGAAACCCACTTAGGTTGGGCAGCTCAAGGTATTGGTAAGCGTATCGACGAGATGGTTCGTGAGCACGCTAAGCAAACTGAATTACGCAAGTTCTTCAAGCAGCTTTATAACGAAACCGGTCGTATTGAAGACATCGACAATTTCACTGATGAGCAGATCACTGTTTTGGCTGAGAATCTTCGCCAAGGCTTGCCATTTGCAACACCAGTGTTTGACGGTGCCACTGAGACAGAAATCGGACGTATGCTCGAGTTGGCCTATCCAGAAGAGGTTGCTAAATCTTTGAAGATGACGCCTTCACGTCAGCAAATGATTTTGTGCGACGGCCGTACTGGCGATCAGTTTGAGCGTCCAGTGACTGTTGGTGTCATGCATGTCTTGAAACTACACCATTTGGTCGACGACAAGATGCACGCACGTTCAACTGGACCTTACTCATTAGTAACGCAACAGCCATTGGGCGGTAAAGCCCAGTTTGGTGGTCAGCGCTTTGGTGAGATGGAAGTTTGGGCCCTCGAAGCATACGGTGCTTCATATGTCTTGCAGGAAATGCTGACAGTGAAGTCTGATGACGTCGCAGGCCGTACCAAGGTTTACGAAAACATCGTCAAGGGCGAGCACACAATTGATGCTGGCATGCCCGAATCCTTCAACGTACTGGTAAAAGAAATCCGTTCGTTGGGTATTGACATTGACATGGAGCGCAACTGATATGAAAGCATTGCTCGATTTATTTAAGCAAACGCAGGGCGAAGAGCAGTTTGATGTCATCAAAATTGGTCTCGCATCTCCTGAAAAAATTCGCTCATGGTCTTTTGGTGAAGTACGCAAACCAGAAACCATCAACTACCGGACTTTTAAGCCCGAGCGTGATGGTTTGTTCTGCGCCAAGATTTTTGGACCAACCAAAGACTACGAGTGCTTATGCGGTAAGTACAAGCGCTTAAAGTTCCGTGGCGTCATCTGCGAGAAGTGCGGTGTTGAAGTTACTCTCGCTAAGGTACGTCGTGAGCGCATGGGCCACATTGAGTTGGCAGCCCCTGTAGCGCACATTTGGTTCTTGAAGTCCCTACCATCTCGTTTGGGTATGGTTCTCGATATGACCTTGCGTGATATCGAGCGCGTTCTCTACTTTGAAGCATATGTAGTGGTCGATCCTGGCATGACTCCTGAAGGCGCAATGAAGCGTGGTCAGATCATGTCTGAAGATGAATACATTGCGAAAACTGAAGAGTATGGTGACGGTGCATTTACCGCCATCATGGGCGCTGAAGGTATTCGCGATCTCTTGCGTTCGATTGATATCGATCGTGAAGTAGAGACCATTCGCGCTGATTTGAAAGCTACAGGTAGCGATGCCAAGATCAAGAAATACGCTAAGCGCTTAAAAGTGCTTGAGGCGTTCCAGACTTCAGGTATCAAGCCTGACTGGATGATCATGGAAGTATTGCCAGTGTTGCCACCTGAATTGCGCCCATTGGTGCCATTGGATGGCGGTCGCTTTGCTACTTCTGATTTGAACGACCTCTATCGTCGTGTAATCAACCGTAACAACCGTTTGAAGCGTTTGTTAGAGTTGCGCGCACCAGAGATCATCGTTCGTAACGAAAAACGCATGTTGCAAGAAGCGGTTGACTCATTGCTCGACAACGGTCGTCGCGGTAAGGCTATGACAGGCGCTAACAAGCGTCCTCTCAAGTCCTTGGCTGAGATGATTAAAGGTAAGAGCGGTCGTTTCCGTCAAAACTTGTTGGGTAAACGTGTTGACTACTCTGGTCGTTCAGTCATCGTAGTTGGCCCTACATTGAAATTGCATCAGTGCGGTTTACCAAAATTGATGGCCTTGGAATTGTTCAAGCCATTCATTTTCAACAAGCTTGAGACTTTAGGAATTGCAACCACCATTAAGGCTGCGAAGAAAGAAGTTGAGAGCCAGACACCAATCGTTTGGGACATTCTCGAAGAAGTCATTCGTGAACATCCAATCATGTTGAACCGTGCGCCTACATTGCACCGTCTCGGTATTCAGGCTTTCGAGCCAATGCTGATTGAAGGTAAAGCGATCCAATTGCACCCATTGGTCTGCGCGGCATTTAACGCGGACTTTGACGGTGACCAAATGGCGGTTCACGTTCCTTTGTCGCTCGAAGCGCAAATGGAAGCGCGTACATTGATGTTGGCTTCGAACAACGTATTATTCCCAGCAAACGGCGAACCATCCATCGTTCCTTCACAGGACGTGGTGTTGGGTCTGTACTACGCTACCCGTGACAAGATCAACGGTAAGGGAGAAGGCATGGTTTTCGCCAACATTACTGAAGTAGTGCGCGCATACGAAGCCGGCCAGGTTGAATTGGCATCTCGTGTTGCTGTGCGTATTACTGAGTTTGAGATTGTGGATAAAAAGGCAGAGGGCGATGCCCGTTTTGCTGAAAAAACCAAGATCTATCAAACTTCAGTTGGCCGTGCAATCTTGTCTGAGATTTTGCCTAAAGGGATGTCCTTCGAGGAAATCAACAAGCCTTTGAAGAAAAAAGAAATCTCACGTTTGATCAACACTTCATTCCGTAAGTGCGGCTTGCGTGAAACTGTGATTTTTGCTGACCGTCTCTTGCAGTCTGGTTTCCGCTTGGCCACCAATGCTGGTATCTCGGTTGCGATCGACGATATGCTGATCCCAACCTCCAAAGAGCGCATCATCACTGAAGCTTCTGCCAAGGTTAAGGAATATGACAAGCAGTTCATGTCAGGTCTCGTAACCAATCAAGAGCGTTATAACAACGTGGTTGATATTTGGGGCGCTGCAGGCGACCAAGTTGGCAAGGCGATGATGGATGAGTTGTCACACGTTGACGTTGTCGACCGTAACGGCAAAACTGTGCGTCAAGAATCCTTTAACTCTATCTATATGATGGCGGATTCTGGTGCGCGTGGATCTGCAGCGCAAATTCGTCAGTTAGCTGGTATGCGTGGTTTGATGGCGAAGCCTGATGGCTCCATTATTGAAACCCCAATTACTGCAAACTTCCGCGAAGGTTTGAACGTATTGCAGTACTTCATTTCAACCCACGGTGCTCGTAAAGGTTTGGCTGATACTGCGTTGAAGACAGCGAACTCTGGTTACTTGACCCGTCGTTTGTGCGACGTTACTCAAGACCTCGTAGTGATCGAGGATGATTGCGGCGCAACTTCTGGCGTTACTATGAAGGCCCTTGTTGAAGGTGGCGAAATTATCGAAGCATTGCGTGACCGTATTTTGGGTCGTGTCTGCATCGGTGACATTGTTCATCCTGATACACAAGAAGTCATCGTTCCTAACGACACCTTGCTCGATGAAGATCATGTTGATCAGATCGTGGCATTGGGCATCGACGAAGTTAAAGTTCGTACAGTATTGTCTTGCTTAACCCGCTTTGGCTTGTGCGCCAAGTGCTACGGACGTGATCTCGGTCGCGGTGGTTTGGTGAACGTTGGTGAAGCAGTTGGTGTGATCGCTGCTCAGTCTATCGGTGAGCCAGGCACACAGTTGACTATGCGTACCTTCCACATTGGTGGTGCAGCGTCACGTGCCTTGGTTGCAAGCAATATTGAAGCCAAATCAAATGGTGCTTTGAAGTTCTCAGGCACGATGCGTGTTGTGAAGAACGCGAAGGGTGAGCAGATCGTGATTTCACGTTCTGGCGAAGCCTTGATCGTTGATGAGAATGGTCGTGAGCGCGAACGTCATAAAGTACCTTACGGTGCAACTCTCTTGTTAAAAGAAGATGCAGCAGTGAAGGCTGGCGCAAGCTTAGCAACCTGGGATCCCTTAACACGCCCGATTATTTCTGAGTACGCTGGTATCGCTCGCTTCGACAACGTCGAAGAGGGTGTCACTGTTGCTAAGCAGGTTGACGAAGTGACTGGTCTTTCCACTTTGGTGGTGATTGACGGTAAGCGTCGTTCAGCTGCAAGCAAAGGTGTTCGCCCAATGATCAACTTAGTTGATGAGAAGGGTAACGAAGTCATGATCGCCGGCACTGATCACCCAGTAAACATTGGTCTCCAAGTGGGCGCTTTGATTACTGTTAAGGACGGTCAAAAAGTCGAAGTTGGTGAAGTATTGGCGCGTATTCCAATCGAATCACAGAAGACTCGCGACATTACCGGTGGTTTGCCACGCGTTGCAGAATTGTTCGAAGCACGTTCACCAAAAGATGCAGCAGTATTGGCGAAAGTGACTGGAACAGTCTCCTTCGGTAAAGAAACCAAAGGTAAACAGCGTTTGGTGATTACCGATATGGATGGCGAAGCCAATGAGTTCTTGATTCCTAAAGAGAAACAAGTTCTCGTTCACGACGGTCAAGTTGTGAACAAGGGCGAGATGATTGTGGAAGGCCCTGCTGATCCGCATGACATCTTGACTCTCAAAGGTATCGAAGAGTTGGCAATCTACATCGTTGACGAAGTTCAAGACGTTTATCGTCTCCAGGGCGTGAAGATCAATGACAAGCACATTGAAGTGATCGTGCGTCAGATGTTGCGTCGTGTTCAGGTAACTGATCCAGGCGATACATCCTTCATTACTGGTGAGCAAGTTGAGCGTTCTAAGTTATATGACGCAAACGATGCTGTGATTGCACAAGGCAAGCACCCAGCTCAGTTCGACAACGTATTGCTTGGTATTACTAAGGCATCCTTGTCGACCGATAGCTTTATTTCAGCGGCTTCTTTCCAAGAAACCACCCGTGTATTGACCGAAGCTGCCATTATGGGCAAGACCGATACACTCCGTGGCCTCAAGGAAAACGTCATTATTGGTCGCCTGATCCCTGCTGGTACCGGCTTGTCTTATCGTCGTGCACGCAAGGTCAGAGAGCAATTCGAGCGCGATCGCGCTCAAATGATTGCCGCCGAAGAGGAGGCATTGGCTAACGCCCCTGTTGAAATCGAGGCTGAAGTCATTGCTCCTGCTGGGGAGGCTGATCCGAGCTAATTTGGTAATTCTGGCCAGAAATGGCCAGTTTTTTCCCTTTAGGTTGACGGAAAAGGCTGGCCAAGCTAGAATGCTGAGTTCTACTGATTCAGAAGAAGGTCTTTTTGACCTAGAAATTCTCTAAGTCATTGATTTTCTTGAAGAAAGCAACAAAGAAGTACTAACCGAGCTATTTTATGCCAACAATTAATCAATTATTACGCAAGCCAAGAACAAGGCTTACCGTTAAAAGCAAGAGCCCTGCGCTGCAAAACAGCCCGCAGCGCCGTGGTGTTTGTACACGTGTGTACACCACTACTCCTAAAAAGCCTAACTCTGCGCTCCGTAAAGTAGCTAAAGTTCGCTTAACCAATGGTTTTGAAGTGATTTCATACATTGGCGGTGAAGGCCATAACCTCCAGGAACACTCAGTAGTGTTGATTCGTGGCGGTCGTGTAAAGGACTTGCCAGGTGTGCGTTACCACATCGTTCGCGGTTCTTTGGACCTACAAGGTGTTAAAGATCGTAAACAAGCCCGCTCTAAATACGGTGCTAAGCGTGCTAAGAAAGCTGCTTAATTTTTAAGAATTAAGCAGTAGCGGTTTTTGTAGTAAGTCGTTGTTTGTCAGACTCAAAAGACAAGTAAGTGGTTGTTCCGTCTAGGAATTTTTCTTAGATAGTAGGACAACCGGAGCGGGTGATCCAGGTGGGCCACCCCTAACTGAACTGAAGGAGTAGTTATGCCACGTCGTCGTGAAGTTCCCAAACGGGAAATTTTGCCGGATCCAAAATTCGGTAATGTAGAAGTAGCTAAATTCATGAACGTCCTGATGTTGGACGGCAAGAAATCGGTTGCAGAGCGTATCGTTTACGGTGCCTTTGATCACATCGAGAAAAAAGCAAATAAAGAACCACTCGAAATTTTTTCAACAGCCATGGGTAACGTTAAGCCAATGGTTGAGGTTAAGAGCCGTCGTGTTGGTGGTGCTAACTATCAAGTTCCTGTTGAAGTTCGTCCATCACGCCGTTCCGCTTTGGCAATGCGCTGGTTGCGCGAAGCCGCTAAAAAGCGCGGTGAAAAATCCATGGCTCAACGTTTGGCCAACGAATTATTAGAAGCTGCTGAAGGTCGTGGCGGCGCAATGAAGAAGCGTGAAGAAGTTCACCGTATGGCAGAAGCTAATAAAGCTTTCTCACATTTCCGCTTCTAATCCAATAGTTAAGAAAAGGCACCAACAGTGGCACGTAAAACTCCCATCGACAAATACCGCAATATTGGTATTTCTGCGCATATTGACGCAGGCAAGACAACAACCACAGAACGCGTTTTGTTCTACACCGGTGTTAACCACAAAATCGGTGAAGTGCATGATGGCGCAGCTACCATGGACTGGATGGAGCAAGAGCAAGAGCGTGGTATCACGATTACTTCTGCTGCTACCACCACTTTCTGGAAGGGTATGGCAGGAACAATGCCTGAGCACCGTATCAACATTATCGATACTCCAGGGCACGTAGATTTCACGATTGAAGTTGAGCGCTCAATGCGTGTTTTGGATGGTGCTTGCATGGTTTACTGTGCGGTAGGTGGAGTACAGCCACAATCAGAAACAGTTTGGCGTCAAGCAAACAAGTATCAAGTTCCACGCTTGGCATTTGTAAACAAGATGGACCGCACTGGTGCGAACTTCTTCAAGGTCTATGACCAAATGAAGACTCGTCTCAAGGCAAACCCAATCTTGATCCAGATTCCAATCGGCGCAGAAGAAAACTTTAAAGGCGTTGTGGACTTAGTAAAGATGAAGGCCATCTATTGGGATGAGGCTTCACAAGGTACCAAATTCACCTACGAAGAAATCCCTGCTGAATTGCAAGCTTCTGCTGAAGAGTGGCGCGAGAAGATGCTCGAAGCTGCTGCTGAAAGCTCAGAAGAGTTGATGGAAAAGTATCTCGGTGGCGAAGGCTTGACCGAAGAAGAAATTAAAGGCGCATTGCGTCAACGCACTATTGCCAATGAAATCGTTCCAATGTTGTGTGGAACTGCTTTCAAAAACAAAGGTGTTCAGGCGATGTTGGACGCAGTAGTTGAGTTGTTGCCATCCCCATTAGATGTGCCACCAGTTCCTTGCGAATTGGAAGACGGTACACCTGCAACTCGTGAAGCCTCTGATAGCGCCAAGTTTTCTGCATTGGCATTTAAGATCATGACTGACCCATTTGTTGGCCAGCTCATTTTCTTCCGCGTTTACTCAGGCGTCATGAAGTCTGGTGACACGATCTACAACCCAATCAAGGGCAAGAAAGAGCGTGTTGGCCGTTTGTTGCAGATGCATGCAAACCAACGTGAAGAAATTAAAGAAGTGTACGCAGGCGATATTGCTGCAGCAGTTGGTCTAAAAGACGCGACAACTGGCGAAACATTGTGTGATCCAGATAGCATCGTGATTTTGGAGCGCATGGTATTCCCAGAGCCAGTGATCTCACAAGCGGTTGAGCCAAAGACAAAAGCTGACCAAGAAAAAATGGGTCTTGCTTTGAATCGCTTGGCACAAGAAGATCCTTCTTTCCGCGTGAAGACTGATGAAGAGTCAGGCCAAACCATTATTTCCGGTATGGGCGAGCTCCACTTGGAAATTTTGGTTGATCGTATGAAGCGTGAATTCAGCGTTGAAGCCACTGTTGGTAAGCCACAAGTTGCATACCGCGAAACCATTCGTAAGGTTTGCGAAGAGATCGAAGGTAAATTTGTTAAGCAGTCTGGTGGTCGTGGTCAATACGGTCACGTGGTTTTGAAGTTAGAGCCACAAGCCCCAGGCAAAGGTTTTGAATTCGTTGATGCTATTAAGGGCGGCGTAGTTCCACGTGAATACATTCCTGCAGTAGAAAAAGGCATTATCGAGACATTGAACTCCGGTATTTTGGCTGGCTATCCAGTAGTAGATATCAAAGCGACATTGTTCTTTGGTTCATACCACGACGTTGACTCCAACGAAAACGCATTTAAGATGGCAGGCTCAATGGCGTTCAAAGATGGAATGCGTAAAGCATCTCCAGTATTGCTTGAACCAATGATGGCTGTTGAAGTTGAAACACCAGAAGATTTCATGGGTAACGTAATGGGTGACCTCTCATCCCGTCGCGGTATTTTGCAAGGTATGGATGACATTCCAGGCGGCGGCAAGATCGTTCGTGCTGAAGTGCCGTTGGCAGAGATGTTTGGTTACTCAACTGGCTTGCGCTCGTTGACCCAAGGTCGCGCTACCTACACCATGGAATTTAAGCATTATTCCGAAGCACCGAAGAACGTTGCTGAAGCAGTTATGGCTGCTAAAGCGAAGTAATTTATCCACATTAATTTTGAATATTGATTAGCTAAAGAAGGCAGAACAAAAATGGCAAAAGAAAAATTCGAGCGGACAAAACCGCACGTAAACGTAGGCACTATCGGTCACGTTGACCACGGTAAAACGACCTTGACAGCAGCAATTGCAACTGTGCTCTCAAAAGCATTCGGTGGCGAAGCAAAAGCTTACGATCAGATCGATGCTGCTCCTGAAGAAAAAGCCCGTGGTATTACGATTAATACTGCGCACGTTGAGTATGAGACTGCAAACCGTCACTACGCTCACGTTGACTGCCCAGGACATGCTGACTACGTTAAGAACATGATTACAGGCGCTGCTCAGATGGACGGCGCGATTTTGGTTTGCTCTGCAGCTGATGGCCCAATGCCACAAACGCGTGAGCACATCCTCTTGGCACGCCAAGTCGGTGTTCCGTACATCGTGGTGTTCTTAAACAAGTGCGACATGGTTGATGATGCTGAATTGCTCGAGTTAGTTGAAATGGAAGTGCGTGAACTTCTGTCTAAATATGACTTCCCAGGCGATGACACACCGATCATCCAAGGTTCTGCTAAGTTAGCCTTAGAAGGCGACGAAGGCCCATTGGGTAAAGAAGCCATCATGAAATTGGCTGAAGCCCTTGATACTTACATCCCAACTCCAGAGCGTGCCATTGATGGTGCGTTCTTGATGCCAGTAGAAGACGTGTTCTCTATCTCCGGTCGCGGTACTGTAGTGACTGGTCGTATTGAGCGCGGTATCGTTAAAGTTGGCGAAGAGATTGAAATCGTTGGTATCAAACCAACTCTCAAAACTACTTGTACTGGTGTTGAAATGTTCCGCAAATTGCTCGACCAAGGTCAAGCAGGCGATAACGTGGGTATCTTGTTACGCGGTACAAAACGTGAAGAAGTTGAGCGCGGCCAAGTATTGGCTAAACCTGGTTCAATCACCCCCCATACTCACTTTACAGCCGAGGTTTACATCTTGGGTAAAGATGAAGGTGGCCGTCATACACCATTCTTTAACAACTATCGTCCTCAGTTTTACTTCCGCACAACGGACGTAACTGGCTCTATTGAGTTGCCAAAAGACAAAGAAATGGTCATGCCTGGTGATAACGTCACGATTACCGTCAAACTCATCGCCCCTATCGCGATGGAAGAAGGTTTACGTTTTGCGATCCGTGAAGGTGGCCGTACTGTTGGCGCCGGTGTGGTTGCAAAGATTTTGGCTTAAGGAAGTGGTAGTAAATAATATTTAGCGGTTTGCTAACCGGTGACATCAGTGCTGCTGATGTCACCGTGCTCTTTAGATGTATAACGTGGCAGCACCACACCGCTCTTTGGAATTAATATGCAAAACCAAAAAATTCGTATTCGCCTTAAAGCATTTGATTACCGTTTGATCGACCAGTCTGCAGCTGAAATCGTTGACACAGCTAAGCGTACTGGTGCAGTTGTTAAGGGTCCAGTTCCTTTGCCAACTCGTATTGAGCGTTTTGATATCTTGCGTTCACCACACGTGAACAAGACATCTCGTGATCAATTGGAGATCCGTACCCATCTCCGTTTAATGGATATCGTTGATCCTACAGAGAAAACGGTAGATGCTTTGATGAAATTAGACCTTCCAGCAGGTGTGGACGTCGAAATTAAGTTGCAGTAATTTGTAGTTTCCGGTCTTTTTGCTTGTCAAGATCGGCATTTCAGGATAGAATCTAAGGCTACGCTGATTTATTTGGGCGATATTTTAGGCTGTATCAGCATTAAAAATGTTGTAAGTTATTGATTTAGAAGTACTTTTACTTGTAAATCACTTAAATTAATTTTGCCGACCAATCGTAGTCGGCGTGGAGCATGAATATGAGCTTAGGCTTAATCGGCCGCAAGGTCGGCATGACCCGTCTATTTACGGACGAAGGGGATTCAATTCCTGTGACCGTAATCGACGTGAGCGACAACAGAATCGCTCAAATCAAGACCCAGGCAACTGATGGCTATGATGCTATCCAGTTGGCACATGGCACACGTAGAGCTACTCGCGTTACCAAAGCAATGGCTGGTCACTTCGCTAAAGCAGGGGTGTTGGCTGGTAATGGTCTCAACGAATTCCAATTAGACGCAGCAAAAATTGCAGAAATGACACCAGGACAAGTAATTCCTGCTGACGCTGCATTTACGGCTGGTCAAAAAGTGGACGTGCAAGGCGTATCGATCGGTAAAGGTTACGCTGGTACCATTAAGCGTTATCACTTTGCTTCTGGTCGCGCATCCCACGGTAACTCACGTTCACATAACGTACCAGGTTCAATCGGTATGGCGCAAGATCCTGGTCGTGTTTTCCCAGGTAAGCGCATGACTGGCCACCTTGGTGACGTTACCCGTACCGTACAAAATTTAGTCATCGCACGCATTGATGCAGAACGTAATCTCATCATGGTTAAAGGCGCTATTCCAGGTGCCCCAGGCGGTAAAGTGATTGTTACTCCAGCGGTGAAGACACCGTTGAAGAAGAAATAAGGAGAGCGAATATGGAACTTAAGCTTCTCCAAGACAACGGTACTTTAGGTGCAGGCGTGCAAGCTTCACCAGAAGTATTCGAACGCGAATATAACGAAGCATTGGTACACCAAGTTGTAGTGGCTTATCAAGCAAATGCACGTAGTGGTAACCGTGCACAAAAAGACCGTGAGCAAGTTAAGCACACCACCAAGAAACCTTGGCGTCAAAAAGGTACTGGTCGTGCACGTGCTGGTATGAGCTCTTCCCCGCTGTGGCGTGGAGGTGGTCGTATATTCCCGAATTCTCCAGAAGAGAATTTCAGCCAAAAAGTAAATAAGAAAATGTACCGCGCTGGTATGAGATCTATCTTGTCTCAGTTAGCTCGCGAAGGTCGTTTGAATGTCGTTGATCAATTTAATCTTGATGCTCCAAAGACTAAAGTTTTGGCTGACAAAGTTAAGGCAATGGGCTTGGATTCAGTCTTGATTATTGTTGATCAGGTTAGCGAGAATTTGTACTTGGCATCACGTAACTTGCATAAAGTTGCCGTGGTTGAGCCACAGCACGCTGATCCATTAGCTTTGGTTCAATACAAAAAAGTATTGGTCAGCAAAGCAGCGATCGCAAAAATTGAGGAGTTGCTGAAATGAGCCAAGTCCGTAAAAACGATCACAACCTGATGAAGGTTCTGCTTGGTCCTGTTATCTCTGAGAAAGCCACTATGGTTGCAGAGAAAAACGAACAAGTAGTTTTCCAAGTAGCTCGCGATGCAAACAAGAGCGATGTAAAACAAGCAGTTGAATTGCTCTTCAAAGTGCAAGTTGACTCAGTTCAAATCGTGAATCAAAAGGGTAAGCCTAAGCGCTATGGCCGTTTTGAAGGTCGTCGTGACCACACCAAGAAGGCCTATGTGAATTTGAAGCCAGGTCAAGAAATTAACTTTGAAGCGGAGGCGAATTAATCATGCCTTTGATGAAGACAAAACCGACCTCACCAGGTCGTCGTTCAATGGTCAAGGTGGTCAATCCTGACCTGCATAAAGGTAAGCCTTTTGCAGCGTTGGTAGAGCCACAATTCCAAAAAGCGGGTCGTAACAATAATGGCCATATCACTACCCGTCATAAAGGTGGTGGTCATAAGCATCACTATCGTGTTGTTGATTTCAAACGCAACGACAAAGATGGCATTCCAGCAAAAGTTGAACGCTTGGAATACGATCCAAACCGCAGTGCAAATATTGCATTGATCGTGTTTGCTGATGGTGAGCGTCGCTACATTCCTGCTGCTAAAGGCATGACTGTTGGTCAAGCAATCATGAATGGTTCTGAGGCACCAATCAAATCTGGTAATAATTTGCCAATTCGCAACATTCCAGTTGGTAGCACTATTCACTGCGTTGAAATCCTCCCAGGCAAAGGTGCTCAAGTAGCGCGCTCTGCTGGTGGTTCTGCAGTATTGCTGGCTCGTGAAGGCGTATACGCTCAAGTGCGTTTGCGCTCCGGTGAAGTTCGCCGTGTTCTGATTGAGTGCCGTGCCACTATTGGTGAAGTTGGTAACGAAGAGCACAGCTTGCGTCAAATTGGTAAAGCAGGTGCAAATCGCTGGCGTGGTATTCGCCCAACCGTTCGCGGTGTGGCAATGAACCCAGTAGATCACCCACACGGTGGTGGCGAAGGTAGAACTGGCGAAGGCCGTGTACCTGTATCTCCATGGGGTACCCCAACCAAAGGTTATCGCACACGTCGCAATAAGCGCACAACTTCGATGATCGTTCAACGTCGTCAAAAACGTTAAGCGATAAGGATAAATAGATATGACACGTTCAGCTAAAAAAGGCCCATTCTGCGACGCCAGCTTAGTAAAAAAAGTTGAAGTTGCACAAGCCAACAAAGACAAAAAGCCGATCAAAACTTGGTCACGCCGTTCAACAATTCTTCCAGACTTTATCGGTCTGACAATTGCTGTTCATAACGGTCGTCAACACGTTCCGGTTTATGTATCAGAAAACATGGTGGGTCATAAGTTAGGCGAATTTGCCTTGACCCGTACTTTCAAAGGTCACGCTGCTGACAAGAAAGTTGTGAAGAAGTAAGGGGATGATGATGGAAGTTAAAGCTATTCATAAGGGCGCCCGCATTTCTGCGCAAAAGACACGTTTGGTCGCAGACCAAATTCGTGGTTTGCCAATTGCACGCGCATTGAACATTTTGAATTTCAGCCCCAAAAAAGCTGCCTTCATTGTGAAAAAAGTAGTTGAATCAGCGATTGCAAATGCTGAACACAATAAAGGTGCCGACATTGATGAGCTCAAGGTATCAGCGGTAATCGTTGATAAAGGAACTTCCTTAAAGCGCTTCACTGCACGTGCTAAGGGTCGTGGCAATCAAATCGAAAAACAAACTTGTCACATTAGCGTGACCTTGAGTAACTAAGGAAAGATATGGGCCAAAAGATTAATCCCACCGGATTCCGACTCGCGGTAACGAAGAATTGGACATCACGTTGGTATGCAAATAACACTGACTTCGCAAAGATGCTGAAAGAGGACGTAGATGTCCGCAGCTATTTGAAGAAGAAGTTGAAGAATGCTTCCGTTAGTAAAGTGGTAATCGAGCGTCCTGCTAAGAACGCTCGCATCACTATCTATAGCTCACGTCCAGGTGTTGTGATTGGTAAAAAAGGCGAAGATATTGAAGTTCTCCGTCGTGAATTACAAAAACGCATGGGTGTTCCAGTTCACGTGAACATTGAAGAAATTCGTAAGCCTGAAGTAGATGCCCAATTAATTGCTGACTCTATTACTCAGCAGCTAGAAAAACGCATCATGTTCCGTCGTGCTATGAAGCGTGCAATGCAAAGCGCAATGCGTCTTGGCGCACAAGGTATCAAGATTATGTCATCTGGTCGTTTGAACGGTGCAGAAATTGCTCGTCGCGAATGGTACCGTGAAGGTCGTGTTCCACTTCATACATTGAAGGCTGACATTGACTACGCAACATCAGAAGCTGAAACAACCTACGGCATCATCGGCGTCAAAGTTTGGGTTTACAAAGGTGACACATTGGGTCGTGGTGCAGAAGCTCAAGTAGCCGCTCCATCCGCTGAACCAGCCGCCGAAGAAAAGAAAACTCGTCGTGCTCCAAGCAAAACAGCTGCTCGTAAACCAGCTGCTGGTGCTGACAAGCCATTAGTTGCTGCTAAACCAGCAGTAAAGCGTGTGCGTAAGGTTGAAGCACCTGCCGCAGATACGCAGAAGTCAGGAGAGTAAGCATGCTACAACCAAAGCGTCGTAAGTATCGTAAGGAACAAAAAGGCCGTAACACTGGCGTGGCAACACGCGGTAGTTCTGTAGCCTTTGGTGACTTTGGCTTGAAGGCCGTTGGCCGTGGCCGTCTGACTGCTCGTCAAATCGAGTCAGCACGTCGCGCAATGACCCGCCACATTAAACGTGGTGGTCGTATCTGGATTCGTATTTTCCCAGATAAGCCAATTTCACAAAAACCTGCTGAAGTACGTATGGGTAACGGTAAAGGTAATCCAGAGTACTACGTAGCTGAAATTCAACCAGGCAAAGTGCTTTACGAAATGGATGGTGTGGATGAGACTTTGGCGCGCGAAGCTTTCAAGCTTGCTGCTGCTAAGTTGCCTTTGCAGACCACTTTCGTGATTCGCCACTTAGGTTGATCGGGATAGAGATTATGAAAAATAAAGAATTAGCAGCCAAAGATCTGACTGGCTTGAACGCAGAATTAACAGAGCTCTTAAAGACTAACTTTAAGCTCCGTATGCAAAAAGGCACTCAGCAACTCACCAATACCAGCCAATTGGGTAAAACGAAGCGCGACATTGCTCGTGTGAAGACTTTTATTGCCCAAAAGACTGCGCAGAAATAAGGAAAAAGGGATATGACAGAATTATCTAAACCCTTACGCCGCACCCTCGTGGGCCGCGTTGTTAGCGACAAAATGCAAAAAACTGTGACCGTGTTGGTTGAGCGTCAAGTAAAGCATCCCGTGATTGGTAAGTATGTTGGCCAGTCCAAAAAGTACCACGCTCATGACGAAACTAGCACCTACAAGATGGGTGATACGGTTGAAATTGCTGAATCTAAGCCAATTTCACGCACCAAATCTTGGGTTGTAACCCGTTTGGTTGAGGCTTCAAAGGGTATTTAAGGTATTTTTAAGGGATTTTGGCGAAGTTTCTTACCAAATCCCTGTTTTACGTAGTAGAATAGAAGGCTTCTCTGGTTTTATTGGAGAAGCAGTGTTTTTCATTAATTCCGGGTTTTAATTTTCGTTAAAGCCCATAGACGGAACCAAGACTGTTTGCCTTTGGCCAATAAGTTGGGGATTAGAAATGATACAAACCGAAAGTAGATTGCAGGTCGCCGATAACACTGGCGCCAGTGAAGTTTTGTGCATCAAGGTATTGGGCGGCTCTAAGCGTCGTTACGCCAGTATTGGTGATGTCATTAAGGTGACTGTTAAGTCAGCCGCTCCACGTGGCCGTGTAAAAAAAGGTGATATTTATAACGCTGTTGTAGTGAGAACAGCTAAGGGTGTTCGCCGTCCAGACGGTTCATTGATTAAGTTCGATGCAAACGCTGCGGTATTGCTCAACGCTAAGCTAGAGCCAATTGGCACACGTATCTTTGGACCAGTTACACGCGAATTGCGTACTGAAAAGTTCATGAAGATCGTTTCTCTCGCCCCCGAAGTGATTTAAGAGGCTGATATGAAAAAGATTCGTAAAGGTGATTCCGTAGTTCTGTTGACTGGCCGTGATAAAGGCAAGCAAGGAACTGTTACAGCCATTCTCGATGAGAAGTTAGTCATCGAAGGCGTGAATATTTATAAAAAGAGCGTTAAGCCAAACCCAGCTGCTGGTGTAACCGGCGGCATGATTGACAAGACTATGCCTGTTCACATTTCTAATGTGGCCTTGGTTGACGGTAACGGCAAACCATCACGTGTTGGTATCAAACTCGTTGACGGTAAAAAACAGCGTTTCCTCAAAACCACTGGCGCGACATTAAGCGCATAAGGGGCACGGAGAAATTATGAGCACACGTTTTCAAGAACACTATCAACAAAAAGTTGTTGCTGATTTGATTACCAAGTTTGGTTACAAGTCTGTAATGGAAGTTCCACGTATCACCAAAGTGACCCTGAATATGGGCTTGGGCGATGCAGTGAACGACAAGAAAATTATCGAAAATGCAGTTGGCGATTTAACTAAAGTTGCAGGCCAAAAGCCAGTGGTAACTAAAGCTAAAAAAGCGATTGCTGGTTTCAAAATTCGTCAAGGCTACCCAATTGGTGCCATGGTGACATTGCGTGGTCAACGCATGTACGAATTCTTGGATCGTTTCGTGACTGTTGCATTACCACGCGTACGTGACTTCCGCGGTATCTCCGGCAAAGCATTTGACGGTCGTGGCAACTACAACATCGGCGTTAAAGAACAAATCATTTTCCCTGAAATCGAATACGACAAGATTGATGCCCTGCGTGGTCTCAATATCAGTATTACGACGACTGCTAAAACCGACGAAGAAGCAAAAGCTTTGTTGGCAGCATTCAAATTCCCTTTCCGCAATTAAGAGGCTAACGTGGCAAAACTATCCCTGATTGAGCGCGAGAATAAGCGCGCAAAAACTGTAGAGAAGTACGCTGTTAAGCGTGCTGAACTCAAAGCGATCATTGCTGATCAATCGCGCAGCGATGAAGAGCGCTATGAAGCTCGCTTGAAGCTACAGGCACTTCCACGTAACGCAAGCCCGATTCGTCAAAGAAATCGTTGTTCATTAACCGGTCGCCCACGCGGCACATTCCGTAAGTTCGGTTTGGCTCGTAGCAAGATTCGTGAAATCGCCTTCCGTGGCGAAATCCCCGGTTTAACCAAGGCCAGCTGGTAAGCGGCGAAAGAATTAGGAGAACTCATGAGTATCAGCGATCCAATCGCCGACATGTTGACCCGGATCCGCAATGCGCAAGCAGTGCAGAAGCCTTTGGTCGCAATGCCGTCGTCAAAAGTTAAAGTAGCTATTGCAAAAGTTTTGCAAGATGAAGGCTATATCGAAAGTTTCGAAATCAAAGGTGAAGCAGCTAAACCAGTGCTCCACATTGATCTCAAATACTATGCAGGCCGTCCTGTTATCGAGCGTATTGACCGTGTATCTACACCAAGTCTACGTATCTATAAAGGACGTCATGACATTCCAGAAGTAATGAATGGCTTGGGCATTGCAATTATTTCAACCCCTCAAGGCGTAATGACAGACCGTAAAGCACGTGCAACAGGCGTGGGCGGCGAAGTTATTTGCTACGTAGCTTAAGGAGCGAAATATGTCCCGCGTAGGTAAATCACCAATTACAGTTCCTAAGGGCGCTGAAATCAGCATCAACGGTGCAAACATTACTGTTAAAGGTCCTTTGGGCACATTGACACACAACTTGCATCCTGCTGTTGGTTTGAAACAAGCAGATGGCGTATTGACAGTAGTTGTCAACAACGACTCACCAGAAGCTGGTGCACAGTCAGGTACGGCACGTGCTTTGGTCAATAACATGGTTGTTGGCGTTACTGCTGGCTTTGAGCGCAAGCTCAGCTTGGTAGGTGTTGGTTATCGTGCCCAAGCCCAAGGCGAAACATTGAAGTTGCAGTTGGGTTTTTCACACGACATTATTTACAACCTGCCAAAGGGTGTAAAAGCTGAGACTCCATCGCAAACTGAAATCATTATTAAAGGCTCCAACAAGCAACAAGTTGGCCAGGTTGCAGCGGAAGTTCGCGCATACCGTTCACCAGAGCCATACAAAGGCAAAGGTGTTCGCTACGTGGATGAGGTTGTGCATCTGAAAGAAACTAAGAAGAAGTAAGCGAGATTAGAAAATGAATAAAGACGAATCCAGACAAAGACGCGCTCGGCAGACTCGTATTCGCATTGCCGAAGCAATGGCAAATCGCTTAACAGTCATCCGTAGCAATACTCATATTTCTGCTCAGGTATATAGCCCATGCGGAACCAAAGTTGTGGCAGCTGCTTCAACAATGGAAAAAGAATTGCGCCAAGCGATCAAAAACGGCGGCAACGCTGATGCAGCGAAACAAATCGGCAAGTTAGTTGCTGAGCGTGCTGTTAAGGCAGGCATTGTTGATGTTGCTTTTGATCGTTCCGGTCATCGTTACCACGGCCGTATTAAGGCCTTAGCTGAAGCTGCGCGTGAAGCCGGCCTGAAGTTCTAATAGGGTTTAGGAAAAAACATGGCAAAAATGCAAACTAAGATGCAAAACGAAGAGCGTGATGATGGTCTTCGCGAGAAGATGATCGCTGTTAATCGTGTAACTAAAGTGGTTAAGGGCGGTCGTATTCTTGGCTTTGCCGCACTCACTGTAGTTGGCGATGGCGATGGCCGCATCGGCATGGGTAAAGGCAAATCAAAAGAAGTTCCAGTGGCTGTTCAAAAAGCAATGGATGAAGCTCGTCGCAAGATGATCAAAGTTTCCTTACGTAAAGGTACTTTGCAGCATACCGTTACTGGTCAACATGGCGCCTCACGCGTTTTGATTTCTCCAGCTAAAGACGGTACTGGAATTATTGCTGGCGGCCCAATGCGCGCAATTTTCGACGTAATGGGTGTAACCAACGTAGTTGCTAAGTCCCTGGGCTCTACAAACCCGTACAACTTGGTTCGCGCAACGATTGATGGTTTGAGCAAGATGAGTACTCCTGCTGAGATTGCTGCTAAGCGCGGTAAGTCAGTTGAAGAGATTCTCGGCTAAGACCAAAAGATTAGGACTCTACAAATGACAAAATCAAACTCCAAAGTCAAACTGCAATTAGTGCGCAGCTTGATCGGTACTCGTGAAAGCCACCGTGCAACTGTGCGTGGCTTAGGCCTTGGTCGTATTAATTCAGTTTCTGAATTGGAAGATACGCCAGCTGTTCGCGGCATGATTAATAAAGTTTCTTATCTAGTTAAGGTCGTTGGCTGATAACTAGCAAGTAAATAGGCGAAGAATATGGAACTCAATACACTCAAGCCCGCAGAGGGCTCCAAGAAAAACCGTCGTCGCGTAGGTCGCGGCATTGGTTCTGGCCTTGGTAAAACTGCTGGCCGTGGTCACAAAGGTCAAAAATCTCGTTCCGGCGGATTCCACAAGGTTGGATTCGAAGGTGGCCAGATGCCTATGTATCGTCGTTTGCCTAAACGCGGTTTCGTGTCTTTGACACGTCGTCATGTTGGCCAAATTACTTTGAACGACTTAGCAAAAATCAACTTGCCAGAAGTG
This sequence comes from Polynucleobacter sp. AP-Feld-500C-C5, assembly GCF_018882265.1. Taxonomy (NCBI): domain Bacteria; kingdom Pseudomonadati; phylum Pseudomonadota; class Betaproteobacteria; order Burkholderiales; family Burkholderiaceae; genus Polynucleobacter; species Polynucleobacter sp. AP-Feld-500C-C5. The sequence goes on from NZ_JACVOW010000001.1 coordinate 93,488, forward strand.
GACTTGTTGACATTGAAGGCTCATGGCTTTGCTGGCGAACAAATTAATGCAGTGAAGGTAATTAAGACTGGTGAAATCAAGATTGCTGTAACCCTTAAGGGCATTACAGCAACTGCTGGCGCAAAAGCAGCTATTGAAGCGGCTGGCGGCAAATTGGTTGAAGCAGCGTAATAGGTCTTTTTACTCAAAATGGCATTAGCACCTACCAATAACTCAGGCACTGCAACAGCAGGAGGCAAGTTTGGCGAATTACGTCAACGCTTGATTTTCTTGGTGTTGGCTTTGCTCGTCTTCCGTTTAGGTGCCCATATTCCAGTTCCGGGTATTGATCCAGACCAGCTAGCACAGTTATTTGCTGGCCAAAAAGACGGTATCTTGGGAATGTTTAACTTGTTCTCAGGCGGTGCGTTATCTCGCTTTACTGTATTTGCCCTGGGAATCATGCCTTATATTTCTGCATCGATCATCATGCAGTTAATGACTATTGTGGTGCCTTCATTAGAGTCCTTGAAAAAAGAAGGCCAGGCTGGTCAGCGCAAGATTACTCAGTACACCCGTTATGGCACTGTGCTTTTAGCAACCTTCCAGGCATTAGGAATCTCTGTTGCTTTGCAAGCTCAGCCAGGGCTAGTAGTTAATCCAGGTTTGATGTTTGAAATCAATACTGTAGTGACTCTGGTAACTGGCACGATGTTCTTGATGTGGCTTGGCGAGCAAATCACTGAGCGTGGTTTGGGTAACGGTATTTCCATCATTATTTTTGGCGGCATCGTCTCTGGTTTGCCAAACGCTTTAGCTAGCTTATTAGAGCTAGTACGTACTGGCTCGATGAATATCATTTCTGCATTACTCATCGTTGTCATTTGCGTAGCAGTGACTTATTTTGTGGTATTTGTAGAGCGCGGTCAGCGTCGTATCTTAGTGAACTACGCTAAGCGCCAGGTTGGCAATAAGGTTTACGGTGGCCAATCTTCTTACTTCCCATTGAAGTTAAACATGGCAGGCGTTATTCCTCCAATTTTTGCGTCTTCAATTATTTTGTTCCCTGCAACGATTGCTGGCTGGTTTACTTCAGGTGAGCCAACCAACATGTTTAGCAGAATCATTAAAGACTTGGCAGCAACATTAGCTCCTGGCCAGCCTGTGTACACAATTTTGTATGCTGCAGCGATCATCTTCTTCTGTTTCTTCTACACCGCATTGGTATTTAACAGTCGTGAGACAGCAGATAACTTGAAGAAGAGCGGTGCATTTGTGCCGGGTATTCGTCCAGGCGATCAAACAGCACGATATATCGATAAGATCCTGGTGCGCTTAACTTTGGCTGGTGCAATTTACATGGTTTTGGTTTGTTTATTACCAGAATTTTTAGTGTTGAAGTACAACGTGCCGTTCTATTTTGGCGGTACTTCATTGTTGATTATTGTGGTTGTTGCAATGGATTTCATGGCTCAAGTTCAGTCATACGTGATGCAACAGCAGTACGGCTCTTTGATGAAAAAAGCCAACTTTAAGATGGGCGCTTAACTGAATGTCTAAAGACGATGTTATTCAGATGGCGGGAGAGATTATTGAGAATTTGCCGAACGCGATGTTTCGCGTGAAGCTAGAAAACGGACATGTGGTTCTAGGGCACATTTCTGGAAAGATGCGGATGCACTACATTCGTATTTTGCCGGGAGATAAGGTAACGGTGGAGATGACTCCTTACGACCTGACGCGCGCCAGAATCATTTTCCGAGCGAAGTAAAGATTAAGTAGTACCTATTTTTAAGAGGTGAGTTATGAAAGTTTTAGCATCCGTTAAGTGTATTTGCAGAAATTGCAAGATCATTAAGCGCAAACGCGTTGTGCGCGTGATCTGTTCTTCAGACGCACGTCATAAGCAGCGTCAAGGCTGATCTGGTTAATTAAGAGGAAATCTCATGGCACGTATCGCTGGGGTAAACATCCCAAATCATCAACATACTGTTATCGGTTTAACAGCAATTTTTGGCATTGGCACAACTCGTGCTCACAAAATTTGCCAAACCACAGGTGTTGCAATCGATAAAAAAGTTAAAGATCTTACTGACGCTGACTTGGAAAAGTTGCGTGATGAAGTAGGTAAGTTCATTACCGAAGGTGACCTTCGTCGAGAAGTAACTATGAGCATCAAGCGTTTGATGGACTTAGGTTGCTACCGTGGTGTGCGTCATCGTAAAGGCTTGCCTGTTCGTGGTCAACGTACCAAGACCAATGCGCGTACCCGTAAGGGCCCACGTAAGTCCGGCATCGCACTGAAGAAATAATCAAGAAAGTTTATTGACATGGCAAAACAACAATCCGCTTCCGCCGCTTCACAGCGCACTCGTAAGAAGGTTAAAAAGAACGTTGCTGACGGTATTGCACACGTTCATGCTTCTTTTAACAACACCATTATTACGATCACTGATCGTCAAGGAAATGCGCTTTCATGGGCAACTTCTGGCGGCCAAGGCTTCAAAGGCTCACGTAAGTCAACACCTTTTGCTGCTCAAGTAGCGGCTGAAGTTGCTGGTAAAGCTGCCGTTGAATGCGGTATCAAGAACTTGGAAGTTCAGATCAAAGGCCCAGGCCCAGGTCGTGAATCAGCAGTTCGTGCATTGAACTCATTGGGGATCAAGATCACTGAGATTCAAGACGTCACTCCAGTTCCTCACAACGGTTGCCGTCCTCCTAAGCGTCGTCGTATCTAAGCTAGGAAGTTGGCAGTACAAGTTTTAGTAGTTTTTTATTAAAGCCCACCGTTCATCTGATTTAAAGGGTGAACTCACCGCCGGTCGCAAGACTGCGGCAAAGAAAGGAAAGCATCGTGGCACGTTACTTAGGGCCTAAGGCCAAATTAGCACGTCGGGAAGGTACCGACTTATTTTTAAAGAGCGCACGTCGCGCCCTGTCAGACAAGTGCAAGTTAGATACTAAGCCTGGTCAACATGGTCGTACATCTGGCTCAAGAACATCAGACTACGGTAATCAGTTGCGTGAAAAGCAAAAGGTTAAGCGTATCTATGGCGTATTAGAGCGTCAATTTCGTCGTTACTTCGCAGAAGCTGAGCGTCGTAAGGGCAATACTGGCGAAACATTGCTCCAATTGCTAGAGTCACGTCTCGACAACGTGGTGTATCGCATGGGCTTTGGTTCAACACGTGCTGAAGCACGTCAGTTAGTTTCTCATGGCGCCATCATGCTCAATGGCAGCGCAGTGAATATTCCATCCATCCAAGTTAAGCCTGGTGATGTGGTTGCAATTCGTGAAAAAGCGAAGAAGCAAGCGCGTATTACAGAATCACTCAATTTGGTTCAGCAAATGTCTGCAGTTACCTGGGTTTCAGTTGATGCAGCTAAGCTGGAAGGAACATTTAAGCAAGTGCCCGACCGCGAAGATATTAGCGGTGAAATTAATGAAAGTTTGATCGTCGAATTGTATTCACGCTAATTAGGCACTATCAAGGAAAAAATATGCAAACAAATTTGCTCAAGCCAAAAATTATTTCTGTTGAAGCGCTTTCCGCCAACCAAGCTAAGGTTGTTATGGAGCCGTTCGAGCGTGGCTATGGCCACACACTCGGAAATGCATTACGTCGCGTACTCTTGTCCTCGATGGTTGGTTATGCACCAACTGAAGTAGCTATTGCAGGTGTAGTTCATGAATATTCCACATTGGATGGCGTGCAAGAGGACGTTGTAAACCTCTTGCTCAACCTCAAGGGAATCGTATTTAAGTTGCAATCCCGTGACGAAGTCACTATCAATTTGCGTAAAGAAGGCCCAGGCGTTGTTACTGCAAAAGATATCGATTTGCCACATGATGTAGAAATCATCAATCCTGATCACGTGATCGCTCACTTGTCTGCTGGTGGCAAGTTAGATATGCAGATTAAGGTTGAAAAAGGTCGTGGTTATGTTCCTGGTAATGTGCGTCAATACAACGACGAGACTACTAAGATCATTGGCCGTATCGTATTGGATGCCTCATTTAGTCCAGTAAGCCGCGTTAGCTATGCTGTTGAATCTGCTCGTGTTGAGCAACGTACCGACCTCGATCGTCTCGTAATGACCATCGAAACAAACGGTGTATTGTCTCCTGAAGAAGCAATTCGTCAAGCGGCTAGCATCTTGGTGGATCAGTTGGTTGTATTCGCAGCTCTTGAGAGCAGTGAAGTGTCTGGTGATCTTGCACCAAGTCGCTCTTCAATGGTTGATCCAATGTTGATGCGTCCAGTTGATGATCTCGAACTCACAGTTCGCTCTGCAAACTGCTTGAAGGCTGAGAACATTTACTACATCGGTGACTTGATTCAACGTACAGAGAATGAATTGTTGAAGACGCCTAATTTGGGTCGTAAGTCTTTGAATGAAATCAAAGATGTATTGGCTGCTCGTGGCTTAAGTCTTGGCATGAAACTCGAAAGCTGGCCTCCAGCTAACCTCGAGAAATAATTAGAAAGGAAGCATCATGCGTCACGGAAACGGCTTACGCAAACTAAATAGAACATCTTCACATCGTCTGGCGATGTTGCGCAATATGTCCAATTCTCTTTTGGAGCATGAAGTGATTAAAACCACTTTGCCAAAAGCAAAAGAATTGCGCATGGTTGTTGAGCCTTTGATTACCTTGGGTAAAAAAGACAACTTAGCAAACCGTCGCTTGGCATTTAATCGCACTCGTGATCGCGATATCGTGGCTAAACTCTTCACAGAGCTCGGCCCACGTTACGCAACACGTCCAGGTGGCTATCTTCGTATTTTGAAGTTTGGCTTCCGTCATGGCGACAATGCGCCTATGGCATTGGTTGAGTTGGTTGACCGTCCAGAAGTTGAAGAAACAGCAGTTGTAGCTGAAGAGGCTTAAGTCTCTTAGATACGCAAAAAGCCAGGCTTCGGTCTGGCTTTTTTCATTGATAGGTTTATAAATACGGTATGCCTCAAAACCCCTCAGTTACCGCCCCTGTTAATCCCAATCAGCTTCTGGTGGTGGTCACAAGCCTGCCTAATATGGAGATTGCCAAAAGCTTAGCTCGCGCTTTAGTGGAGCAAAAGATTGCTGCGTGCGTGCAACTGATTGATGGCGTCCATTCTATTTATCGCTGGGAAGGGAAGATTTGTGAAGAACAAGAAATTCTTCTATCAGCGAAAACTATCAGTAGTAAATGGCCAGAGATTTCGAGCTTTATTGAAGCTCGAAATCCTTATGACCTTCCCGAAATTCTGGCTTTTTCACCAGCACAATATGCACAGCAATACGGTGAGTGGGTAGAAGCTGAGGTAAATTCGAAGATATGAGAATGCAATCCTTTCTGAGAATGGTTATCACAGCACTTTCGCTGTTAATGACACCAGTTTTTGCTGCAACTGATTTTTTGCCACCAGAAAAAGCATTTCGGGTCGAGGCTAATTGGTTGGAAAACTCCAAGCAAGTTGAGATTGAGTTTATGCCTGCTAAGGGCTATTACCTCTATCAAGAATCACTCCAATTTCAAGTGGGAACTGAGCTCGGAAAGCTATATATAACAAGGCCTGCATTGCCAAAGGGTATAGAAAAGTTTGATGAAACTTTTCAGAAAAAACTGCAAGTGTATAAGCAGCCTTTTGTGGTTCTATTGGATGTTAATCCGGCCTCTGGTAGGCCTATTCATATTGAGCTAGGTTTGCAGGGTTGTGCAGAGGCTGGTATTTGCTATCCACCCATGACTCTAAAATTTCTATTAGCGGGCCCTGGTGTTAGAGCAGCGCCAATACCTGAAGTGCTTGATGGGGCCCAGGCTGCTGTTAACACCCAAGCTGATTTGAGCTTGACTGATTTATGGCGCGAACGAGACGACGTTAATGCGATTACCCGTTTTTTAGAGGGCACATCAACTGGCTATTTATTTCTTGCTTTCTTTGTTTTAGGGCTCGCTTTAGCTTTTACGCCCTGTGTTTTACCAATGCTGCCAATTCTCTCAAGTGTCATCTTCGGAACGCAGGGCGGTAAGGCGATCTCTAAGGGCCGCGCAAGCCTGCTTGCACTTGCATATGTCTTGGGTATGGCCTTGGTGTATTCCTTGGCTGGGGTCCTCATGGCGGCCCTTGGCGGTAGTGTACAAAGGGCACTACAAAGTCCACTTGCACTAGCCGCCTTCGCAATCTTGCTACTAGCTTTGTCGGGTAGCCTGTTCGGCCTCTATGATCTACGATTGCCTCAGTCATGGCATCGCCATATTGATCGTTTAGCTGGGCGCCAAAAGGGAGGTAGCGTTTTAGGCGCTTTTATCTTAGGCGGCATTTCTACTTTGGTTGCCAGCCCATGTATTACAGCCCCATTAGCAGGTGTTTTAGCGTTTATCGCCCAGACAGGTTCTATGAGTCTAGGCGCAGGATTGCTATTTGTGATGGCCTTAGGCATGGGCTTGCCACTCCTCTTTATTGCAATTGAGGCGCGTATTTTGATTCCCTCAACTGGTATCTGGATGGTCTGGTTACAGCGTACCTTGGGTGTCTTGTTGGTAGCTACCGCAGCGTGGATTGCCTCTCCTTTAATTCAGAAAAATGAACCTATTGGATCTGTCAAAACAATCAATGGCCAACGCATCCATCAGGTAGGAGAGCTATCTTTTGTGGTGATTCATTCACCAGCAGAATTAGATGCGCAACTTACGAAAGCGCAGCAAGAGCAAAAATGGGTCTTGTTAGATTTCTATGCAGACTGGTGTATTAGTTGCAAAGAAATGGAAGTGAACACCTTTACAAATCCAGAGGTCAGTAAAGAATTGAAGCAGTTGGTGTTATTGCAAGCCGATGTCACTGCTAACAGCCCAGAAAATCAGGCGCTACTAAAACGTTTTGGATTATTTGGTCCGCCGGGGATTTTGATCTTTAACCCAAACTCAGAAGAACAAAAAAAGCAACGTGTGATTGGCTATATGCCGCCTCAGCGTTTCATTGAGCGTTTGCAAAAGTTGCTGCGGAACTAATCACTATGATCAAAATACACTCGATTTATATTGCCTCTCAGGCCGGTGAGCCCATGATTAAAAGGGATGCTGCGAGACTTAGTCCTGGCGTAGGAATTGAGGGCGATAGATACGCGCTTGGTATCGGCGCATTCTCTGACTCTGTTCCAGCAAAAATCAGGGATGTTTCTCTGATTGCGCTTTCAGGAATTGAAGTTGCTAACGAAGAGTTGGCGGCGGGCGGATTAAAGGCCTATCTTCCGAGTGAAACAAGAAGAAATATCGTGATTGAGAGTGTGAGCGCAGAAGATCTCAATCAGTTAGTTGGAAAAGAATTTTTTCTGGGCTCAATTCGACTAAAAGCTACAGAATTATGTATCCCTTGTGAGCGCCCGGCGAGTTTAAGCAAGAAGTCTGATTTTATTTCTGCATTTAAAAACAGGGGTGGTATTAGAGCCCAAATTTTAGACTCTGGCCAAATCAGAATTGGCGATCAATTCAAAGAAGCTTCACCTACCTGAGTTCATGATTCTTGCTGCTTCCAGCGCAAAGTAAGTCAGCACACCATCGGCACCAGCACGTTTAAATGCAAGTAAAGATTCCATCATGACAGCATCGTGATCGAGCCAACCATTTTGTGCAGCAGCTTTGAGCATCGCATATTCACCGCTCACTTGATAGGCATAAGTGGGGTAATCGAACTCTTCTCTCACACGACGCACGATATCTAAATAAGGCATCCCAGGCTTGACCATGACCATATCTGCACCTTCGCTAATATCTAGTGCAACCTCCCGCAAAGCCTCGTCACCATTGGCGCAATCCATTTGATAGGTTTTCTTATCAGCCTTACCGAGATTCTTGGCGGAACCTACTGCATCTCTAAATGGGCCATAAAAGGCCGATGCATATTTGGCGGAGTACGCCATGATGCGCGTATGAATTAAATTCTTTTGCTCAAGTGCTTCCCGAATTTTTCCAATACGACCATCCATCATGTCTGATGGTGCAACGATATCGACACCAGCTTCTGCTTGTGCAACTGCCTGCTTTACTAAGATCGCTGCAGTCTCATCATTCAGAATACGGCCTTGCTCATCGAGAACGCCATCTTGACCATGGCTTGTATACGGATCAAGCGCAACGTCCGTCATGATGCCTAAATTCGGGAAACGTTTTTTGAGTTCACGAACTGCATTAGGGATGAGGCCATTTGGATTGAATGCTTCTTTACCATCAGGTGTTTTTAACGAAGCATCTATTACTGGAAAAAGTGCTAGCACTGGAATACCTAGATCAACACACTCTTGCGCAACAGGCAATAACAAATCTAATGAAACACGATTGACGCCGGGCATGGAAGCAACAGCCTCAGATTTGCCTTGGCCTTCTAGTAAGAAGACTGGATAGATCAAGTCGTTCGCAGACACGCTATTTTCTTGCATGAGTCGACGTGACCAATCATCGCGACGCATACGACGAGGGCGATGTTCTGGAAAGTTAAGTAAAGAGCTAGCTTGTGATTTCATCTTCATGGGTTTCTGCTTCAAATAGCCATTTAATAATTAAATTATCTGCCTCTTCAAGGCCAATACGCTTGGTGCTTGAGAACAATTGTGCCGTAAGTTGCTTGGAGTCACCAGTGCCCTCTAGAAGCGCAGGGTCGTATTGTTGGAGTTGTTTGCGGACGGCCTCCAGAGCATGTTTGCATTCGCTTTTATTGAGTTTGTCGCACTTACTGAGCAAGATATGAATCGGTTTGCCTGTTGGAACAAACCATTGAATCATTTGCTCATCAAGATCGGTAATGCCGCGCCGCGCATCGACAATCAGGACCATACCAACTAATTGCTCGCGCTCTCGTAAATAGTCGCTGAGAAGGGCGTTCCAGTGGTATTTGGTCTCATGATTCACGGCGGCATAGCCATAGCCTGGTAAGTCCACTAAATAGGCTAAAAGGTCGTCTTTTGAGAAAAGACCAAAATAGTTGATGTGTTGGGTCCGACCAGGGGTCTTACTGGCAAAAGCAAGCCTTTTTTGGTTACAAAGGACGTTAATTGCGCTCGATTTACCCGCATTTGAGCGACCAGCAAAGGCTACCTCACGCAGGGGTGTGGCAGGCAGGCAATGGGTGTCATTGACTGTGGTGGCGAATCGGGCTTGAAAGAGTTTAGACATGTCCTGAAGCTATTGTAAAATCACGCCAAATCATGAAATATCTCATGGTGTTGGGTAAAAAGGTTGTAAATGTAGGGCCCAAACACTTTTAGGAATTTTTGCCAAGGTAAACATAATGCGTCAAACCTCCCAAATCTCCAAATTCACTAGCTTGCGTGCTGGTTTTGTAGCCCTTTCCATTTTCGCCCTAGTTGGCGCTTCTGGCGTGGCAATTGCAGCTGATGCTGCACCTATGGCTCCAGCTGCTGAAGCTAAGGCTGCGGTTCCAGGCAAGCCAAAAACTGATCCAGCTGTTGGTGAGACTTTATATTCAAACGGCGATGCAACGCGTGGCGTTACTGCCTGTATCACTTGCCATGGCCCTAAAGGCCAAAGCGCAGTCGGTGCATGGCCAAAACTCTCTGCTCAGCATGCGGCCTATACAGCCAAGCAGTTGAAGAACTTTAAAGAAGGTAGTCGTGCTAACCCAATCATGATGGGTATGGCTGCCACTTTGACCGAACAAGATATGCAAAATATTGCTGCCTATTTAGCTAAGCAATCGATTTCACAAGGTGTTGCACAAAACAAAGACACGATTGAGTTAGGTCAAAGTATTTATCGTGGTGGTATTGCAGCAAAAGGCGTTCCTGCTTGTGCAGCATGCCACAGCCCAACGGGTGCTGGTATTCCTGCGCAGTATCCGCTCTTGGGTGGCCAGTGGGCTGAATACACCAATGCACAGTTGCTAGCTTTCCGCGAAGGTGTTCGTAAAAACAGCAGCCAAATGACGACGATTGCTACTAAGCTGTCTGATCAAGAAATGAAAGCGGTTGCTGACTACATGGCTGGTTTGCACTAAGCTATTTTCCAAGCTTTAAATAAAAACCCCGCTCATGTAGCGGGGTTTTTATTTGTCCAACACTTTTAAAGCAGTAGTAATTTTTCTCGTAAATTATTTTGGTAAAACACTTTCACTTGTAAACAAGTCCGTCGTTTTTTCACGAGCACGAATTACATAAGCATTCTTTCCATCAACCATAATCTCTGCTGGTTTGGGGCGCGTGTTGTAGTTCGAGGCCATCACAAATCCATAAGCACCAGCAGAAAGAATAGCCAGAAGATCACCCTCTTCAACGGCAAGATAGCGATCTCTTCCAAGCCAATCACCTGATTCGCATACAGGACCCACGATGTCATAAGTGAGTCCCTTGGCTTCTTTAGCTTGTACTGGAACGATGCCATGGTGAGCCTCATACAGGGCAGGGCGCATGAGTTCAGTCATGGCTGCGTCAACGATACAAAAGTTTTTCTCAGCACCGGGCTTGAGGTATTCAACGGTGGTCAAAAGCACGCCAGCATTGCCTACTAGGGACCTGCCAGGCTCAAGGACAACATCTAAATGCCCAAACCCGCGTTCTGCCACTCGATTTAATAAGGTATTAGTGAAGTCGGTGATATCAGGAGGTGTTTCATCACTATAGGAAATTCCGAGGCCACCACCGAGATCAAGATGATGAATAACGATGCCTTCTTTTTTCAGTTGCGCTACCAGATCCAATACTTTATCAAGCGCATCTAGGTAAGGCGCAGTCGTGGTGATTTGAGAGCCAATATGACAATCAATTCCAACGACATCAATTTGAGAGAGCTGTGCCGCTTCACGATAAGTTTTTAATACTTCGTGATACGCGATGCCAAACTTATTTCCTTTTAAACCGGTAGAGATATAGGGATGTGTTTGCGCATCGACATCAGGATTGACGCGTAAGGAAATCGGGGCACGTAGCTTAAGTTCGGTTGCAACGTGATTAATTTTGTGAAGCTCAGCAATCGATTCCACATTGATGCATTTGACACCAGCTTTGAGTGCAGTTGCAATTTCAGAAGCGGATTTACCAACGCCAGCAAATACCAAGCTCTTAGGATCTGCGCCAATCGCTAATGCACGAGCTAATTCGCCTCCACTGACCAAATCAAAACCGGCACCAAGTTGTTTAAAGCAATCAATGACGGCTAAGTTACTGTTGGCCTTCATGGCATAGTGAACGCGTGCACGACGATTACCTTTGTTATCCATGCAAGCTTTGTCGTACGCTTGGTATGCCTCAGTCAGTGCTTTTTTACTGTAAACGTAAAGTGGGGTACCAAATTCTTTTGCTAAATCTGCCAGCGCAATGTCTTCGGCATACCAATTACCACTACGTTCAGTAAATCCAGATAATTTAGGAAGAGGAATTACTTTGCTTGTCATTGCTGGACCGATGATGAAGTGGCGGGTGGCGGGTATAGTTTGCCCTTAGGCTCAGGCTCAGAAGGGGCTGTAGGAGCAGGCGGCACATTTGGTATGAACAGGGGACCTCTAACCCCACATCCCACAAGGGATATTAGGAGGCTAATACCAAGGGCTCTGTTAAGAATCGCTATCATGAATGTCTCTAAAACGAATGATTGAATATAGCATGCAGGACTCTGTTATGAATCCAAATAATTCAGGTGTGGAAACCATTGATGACAAGCAGTTTTACCAGTTGGGCAGCAATCTATTGCAATCGATCGAAGTGGCATTAGAGTCTGCCGATGATGAGTTGGATCTCGATCTGGATGTGGAGCGCCAAGGAGGCAATGTCATCAATATTCGGTTTCGGGATAAAAGCGTGATTGTGGTCAATACCCAAGCCCCGCTCCATGAAATTTGGGTAGCTGCGAAATCAGGCGGTTATCACTATCGCTGGGCAGGAACCATATCGCAGCCCCTCTGGCTGGACACTAAGACTGGCAAAGAGCTTTTGAGCGATCTTTCAGAATTTGCTAGCACCCAAGCGGGGCAGCCAGTCAAGATTCAACTAATTAAGGTTTAAGCAGCCCCAGTTGCTATTAAGGTATCAATAACCTGTGCATCTGGCACGCTTTTAATTTGCGCCTTACCAATTTTTTCTAGAACTACGTAGCGGATTTGCCCTCCCTCCGTTTTTTTATCAACTTGCATGAGTTCCATATAACGCTCAGCACCAAATTTTGGCGGAGCGATTGGAAGATTCATTGACTGAATAATGTTGGTTAGACGCTCAGCCTCTGCCTTGGTAATGAAATTGAGTCGGCAAGATAAGTCTGCACCAAGCACCATGCCGCATCCAACCGCTTCACCATGTAACCATTCACCGTAACCCATGCCTGCCTCAATCGCATGACCAAAGGTATGCCCAAAGTTCAAGGTAGCACGAATGCCACCTTCTCTCTCGTCAGCAGAAACCACTGCGGATTTAATTTCACAAGAACGCAGGACCGCATGACCCATTGCAGCGGTATCACAATTTAGTAATGATTTTGCATTTGCTTCAATCCAATCTAAAAATTGAGAATCCGCAATCGCACCATGTTTCACTACTTCAGCAAGTCCTGCAGATAGTTCTCGTGGTGGCAGTGTCTTCAAAGTATTCAGGTCAGCAATGACGGCAACCGGCTGATGAAAGGCGCCAATCATGTTTTTACCTAAAGGATGATTGATGCCCGTTTTGCCGCCAACGGAAGAATCTACTTGAGCTAAAAGAGTGGTGGGTACTTGAATAAAGCGAATACCACGCATGAAGCTAGCAGCTGCGAAGCCAGTCATATCTCCAATCACGCCACCACCCAAAGCTACTAACATGGTTTGACGATCGGCGCCGAATTTTAGAAGGTCATCAAAAATCAATTGGAGATTTTTCCAATCTTTATATGACTCACCATCTGGCAGGGTGATAGTTCTTACCGGCTTGCCAAAAGTTTCTAGAGTTTTGGTAAGGCGCTGGGCATATAGGGGGGCCACTGTTGTATTGGTGACGATGTAAATCGAGCTTGATTTTTCGCAGGCGCTAAATAACTGAGGCTGATCAATTAAGTCAGTGCCAATGTAAATTGGATAGCTGCGATTACCAAGATCAACTTCAAGTGTTTTCATCATAAATTTCAAGTGGAAAGTTCAAGTTGCATGATTAAGGTGTTCACCAGCTGATTGACGCTGGGCTTACCAGTTTCAATGACATGATCAGCAATCTCGCGATATAAAGGATCACGAATGACGTATAAATTTTCTAGAATTTTTTTTGCATCCCCGTTGAGAAGCAGGGGGCGACCTTCCCCACTCTTAGTACGATGCCATAATTCAATCGGATTAGCATGTAGATAAATGACAGTGCCTTTTTCGCTCAGAGCTTTGCGATTCTCTGGCAGCAATACAGCGCCACCACCAGTAGCAAGCACGATATTTTTTTCATTCGTGACCTCACGAATGGCTTGAGCTTCGCGCTTGCGAAAGCCTTCTTCACCTTCCATCTCAAAGATGACGGGAATTTTTACACCACAACGCTCTTCAATAACGTGATCAGCATCTAAAAATCGACGCCCTAATTTTTTTGCTAGAACTTTACCAACGGTCGACTTTCCGGCGCCCATGAGGCCGATTAGAAAGATATTGTTCGTTATAGAGTTCACCCTTTGATTTTATTAGGGTTTATCTAGAACGGTGGGGGTTAGGAAGACTAGGAGTTCAGTTTTATCTTTTAATTTGGATTTATGGCGAAATAAATGGCCAATCAGGGGGATATCTCCCAATACAGGCACCTTGACCTCATCCTCTCTTTCGGTGGTTTGGAAGATTCCACCAATAATGGCAGTGCCACCGTTTTCTACGGTGACTTCGGAGCTGAGGCTTTTGGTATCGATGGCGTAACCCTGCTCTGTTTTCATACCAATAGTGTCTTTATTAATCCCGACCAACATAGAAATTTTTCCATCAGGATGGATTTTGGGTAAAACCTCTAAACGCAAGTTGGCTTTTCTGAACTGCAGCTTGCTACCATTTTGTGAGGTGGTTTGGTATGGCAGTTCGGTTCCTTGCTCAATTGTGGCCTTCACCTGATCTCCGGTCATGATGCGCGGATTAGAGAGAATCTTGCCCTGACCTTCTGACTCGAGTGCTGAGAGCTCTATCTGTAAAAGGCGGCTAGCGTTCTTAGAAACTAAGGTTGCCGCCACTGCTGCGGGGTTAAAGCCATTTAAGCCGGTGCCAGCCAAATCAAAGCTACTACTAATTTTGTTATCTGGAATTCCGCCCAGAGAATTTACTTGGTAACCCAGTTTGGCGCCAAGCTCACGGGCAAAGCGCTCATCCGCTTCTACAATGCGAGCCTCAATCAAGATCTGTTGTGGACTATTGATGTGATCCCCGCCAAAAGGAAGTGCAGCATCTTCGCGGCGATATTTCTGAAATGCAGCAATTTCCGCATGTGGACCAATCCAGTAGATGTCACCATTTCTGACTAAGCGCAAACCTCGGCTAGCCAAAATGGAGTGGAGGGCAGTTTGCCAAGGCGTGTTGTGAAGATCGACCGTGATCTTGCCTTTAATGGATTCGCTTAATAAAAAATTGGTGCTGCCAAGTTTGGCAAGAATTTGTAAAAGCTCAACCACATCAATATCAGTAAATTGCAAACTGATAGGCACTTTTAGCTCCTTATTTTGCGCAAGCGTTCCAGCTGCGGGGGTACTTAAAACAATCGTCAATAGGACTAGGCATAGGATGTGGTTTTTGAGTGGAAAGATCATTCAGTTTTGGCGGGTTTGAGAGTAAAAGATTTGCCTTGAGAATGGGTAAGGATGGCAAGCTCTTTATCGAGCTGGCTAAGCCTCCAATCACCCAGTGCGAGAGATCCTTTTTCAAGCATGACCGTTCCTTTCCCATTGTGGAAAAAGGCTCGCTGGGATGAGCCAATTTGGCTAAGCCCCAAGTAACGCCAACGACGAAGTTCAGCCTCGAAAGGAATTGTTTGAGGTTTAGGTTTTGTGGTTATTGAAGGCTTATTGTAGTTTAATGAGTAAGCACTAACTTCTAATAAATCAATTGCATCATATAGCTCATCCTCAATTTCTAGAATTTCTTCACGTACATTAGTCAATTCTTTTTTGAGTTCTGAAATCTGGTTTTGTGCCATTGCTAGATTCGATTCCTCGAAGGCTTGCGGAGAATCGTAGACGGTAAATAAGACAATCCCTAGACCAATTAAGCCGACAACCACTGCAATTAATATGCCAATTTTCTTGAGATCAGCTACAGATGGAATCTGACTTGGGACCTGTACTTTTGGCTGGGTTTTGGGGCTACCAGATTTACGGATTCCATGGGGGTCTGGGATTGCAGGATCATCCCCAAGTTCAGTCAAAATTTCATCAAAGGACTGCGGGGATATTTGGCGTGAAGGCATGCCCATATTCTGAGAATGTGGGAGACAAAAAACTATCAGCCTTTATTGAACTAGTGGTCGGAAAACGAGGGTTTTGGAGCTTTCGGTGGAATTGCCTAGGCACCCTATAATTTAAGCTTATGGCGCTTCCCCCAAAAGACAAGCCGACGTTTAATCAACGTCCTATTCGTCAGCCCGACAGACGTCCACGTCAGCCTCGAGTCGATCCAGGCGCGCCACGAAAATCTTCTGGCAGCCCCCTTGTTAAAGCATTACTCATTATTGGCGTAGCCGCGGCATTCGTGGTGACGCTGATATTGGGATACGCCTTTCTGATAGCCAAACCCAATTTGCCAAAAATTTCTGCATTAACGGATTACAACCCCAAAACACCTTTGCGTATATATACGGCTGATAAGGTATTAATCGGTGAGTTTGGTGAAGAACGCCGCAAAGTCATTCCGCTGAGTGAAATTCCAGCGAGCATGAAAAACGCTGTATTGGCCATTGAGGATGATCGCTTCTACTCTCATGGTGGCGTAGATTATGTGGGAATCATTCGGGCAGCAGCAACCAATTTACGAGGAAACCTTTCACAGGGTGCCTCGACTATTACGATGCAGGTTGCTCGCAATTTCTTCTTGAGTAATGAGAAAACTTTTAGCAGGAAAATTTATGAAGTCTTGTTAGCCTGGGAAATTGAATCTCAGTTAACCAAGGATAAGATCCTTGAAATCTATATGAACCAAATTTTCTTGGGCCAGCGGGCATATGGATTTTCTAGTGCAGCACAGATTTATTTCGGCAAGGACTTAAAAGATATCTCGATTGCAGAATCGGCGATGTTGGCCGGATTACCTAAAGCCCCTTCGGCATACAACCCAGTGACTAATTACAGGCGCGCAAAGATTCGTCAAGAATATATTTTGCAGCGCATGCGCGATCTTGGCTACATCAGTACTGAGCAATACCAAAAAGCAATGGCTGAGGAGTTGCGCATCCGTGGACTAGGTAATGAGTTTGCAGTGCGCGCAGATTTCCCTGCCGAGATGGTCCGCCAATTACTGTTTAGTCAATACGGCGAAGCAATCTATTCTCAAGGGATCGATGTATACACCACCATCTTGAAGGCCGACCAAGACGCCGCTTATAAAGCAGTGCGTCGTGGAATATTCGAGTATGACCTGCGCCACGCATACCGTGGTCCAGAAGGCTTTATTGATTTACCTCAAGAGCAGGTGAAACGTCAGCGCGCTATCGACGAAGCCTTGTTAGCCTATCCTCAGTTGGATGACTTGCAGTCTGGTGTTGTGTTGGATGTAAAGCCAAAGGAAATGCAGGTGATGATTTCTACTGGCGACACTATCACGCTCAAGGGCGATGGCATGAAGTTAGCCACAGCTTCTTTGACTGACAGTACTCAGCCCAAAAAGCGTCTACGTCCAGGCGCAGTGGTGAGATTGCTATCGGACGGTGGTGTATGGAAACTGGCGCAATTGCCACAGGTTGAAGCTGCCTTTGTATCCATGAATGCAAATACGGGCGCGATTCTCTCCTTGGTAGGAGGGTTTGATTTCCGTCGCAATCAATTTAATCACGTGACCCAGGCCTTACGTCAGCCAGGCTCTTCATTCAAGCCGTTTATTTATGCTGCAGCAATTGAAAAAGGTTTTACGCCAAGCACGATGGTCAATGACGCGCCTTTATCCATAGGCAGCTTAGAGACTGGCAGCCAAGCGTGGGAGCCAAAAAACTACGATGGTAAATATGACGGCATGATGCGTTTGCGGAATGCTTTGGCCAAATCGAAGAACTTAGTATCCGTCCGTATTATTCGAGCTATTGGTCCCTCATATGCTCAGGAATTTATTCAACGATTTGGTTTTGAGCCGGAGAAGCATCCACCTTATCTGACCATGGCTTTGGGTGCGGGATCAGTAACGCCTTTGCAAATGGCTTCCGCATATAGTGTGTTTGCAAATGGCGGTTATCGGGTAGATCCATTCTTGATCGATAAGATGGTTGATGCGAAAGGCACTATTTTGTTTGAAGCTAAACCAACACGCGTAGGCGATGGTGCTCCTCGTGTTTTAGATGCTCGTACTGCCTTTGTGATGGATAGCATGCTGCAAGAAGTGACCAAGACAGGCACTGCTGCATCGGCCCGCGTCAAGCTTGGGCGTAACGATATTGCTGGTAAGACGGGCACTACTAATGAATCCCATGATGCCTGGTTTGCAGGTTACAACCCTCAAGTTGTTGCCATTGCTTGGATTGGTTTTGATAAGCCAGCGAGTTTGGGTGATCGTGAAACAGGTGGCGGCCTTGCTTTACCAATGTGGATTGCTTATATGACGACCGCTTTGAGAGATTCTCCACAAGAATCACGTCCTGTTCCAGAGGGTGTAACGCAAGCGGATGGCGATTGGTTTATTCCTGAGTTCTCTCGCAGTGGTGGAGTACGCGAACTACAGTAGTTCGTCATCACCATGGCTCGGCAAGCACGCACTGTCATACCTGGCCAAGCAATGCATGTGATGGTGCGTGGCAATAATCGCGAAACACTATTCTTTAGCGATGATGATCGAAGGATTTATTTGGAATGGTTGCGTCAAGCAGCAAAACAGTTTGCTTGTGCTGTTCATGCGTTTGCATTAATGCCAAATCATGTGCATTTATTAATGACCCCCCAAAATGACGATTCATTGGCAAAGACAATGCAGTCTTTAGGTCGTCGCTATGCCCAGTACTTTAATCAACAGCATCATCGCTCTGGAACAATTTGGGAGGGGAGGTATCGTTCATCTCTCATTGACCCCAATTATTTTTTGCGTTGCCAGCGCTATATTGAGTTGAATCCAGTAAGGGCTGGATATGAATCTAATCCTCAGGATTCAGTCTGGACTAGCTTTACCACTCATATTGGGGGAAATGCAGAACCGTGGCTGGTCGACCATCAGCATTTTTGGAAGTTGGGCAATACCCCCTTTGAGAGACAAATGAAGTGGGCCGAGTTTGTCAAAG
This sequence comes from Polynucleobacter sp. AP-Feld-500C-C5, assembly GCF_018882265.1. Taxonomy (NCBI): domain Bacteria; kingdom Pseudomonadati; phylum Pseudomonadota; class Betaproteobacteria; order Burkholderiales; family Burkholderiaceae; genus Polynucleobacter; species Polynucleobacter sp. AP-Feld-500C-C5. The sequence goes on from NZ_JACVOW010000001.1 coordinate 111,843, forward strand.
AGGGCGCCCCTCACTGGGAAGACCAACAAATCACCGAGTCTTTGGTCCGTTCAAAGCCTTGGATAAGCGATATTTATGCCAAAAAGCTATTTAAAGATGCTCCTGAGTTAGTTCAGATCCGAACTCGAGGACGCCCAAAGAAAATAAACCCTTTAAATACAAAAGGATAGGGTTTATTGAGTAGTATTTGAAGTGCTGCTTACCTCGAGTCTGTCCCTAATTAAAAAACGGATTATGGTTTCGCCTGAAAATAAATGGGACAGAGTCATTTTATTTCTATTGCATCGGTATGGGTATTCCCCTATATTTGATCCTCCAAAAGTTATTAGGCCTTTGTCGCCCTCGGAAATACTATGACCACACAACTCAATTCAGTTCTTCGTCCTATTGCTCAAGGTTTATATGACCCATGCAATGAGCATGACGCTTGCGGCGTAGGTTTTGTTGCCCACATCAAGGGTAAAAAATCACACGAGATTGTTTCTCAGGGCCTGCAGATTTTGGAGAACTTAGATCACCGGGGCGCTGTTGGTGCTGACCCACTGATGGGTGATGGTGCAGGAATTTTGATTCAGATCCCAGATACTTTGTATCGCGAGGAGATGGCCAAGCAAGGAGTCGCATTACCTCCATACGGCGAGTATGGCGTTGGCATGATTTTCTTGCCAAAAGAAAATGCATCACGTTTAGCTTGCGAGCAAGAGTTAGAGCGCACTGTGCGTTTAGAAGGTCAGGTTGTTTTAGGTTGGAGAGATGTGCCGGTAGATGTGAAGTTGCCGATGTCTCCAACGGTGCAAATGACAGAGCCATTCATTCGTCAAATTTTTATCGGTCGCGGGCGCGACATCATGACAACGGATGCACTGGAGCGCAAGTTATATGTGATTCGTAAAACAGCAAGTCATGCTATTCAAGATTTGCATTTGAAGCATGGCAAAGAATATTTCGTAGCATCGATGTCTGCACGGACGATTGTGTACAAAGGTTTGTTATTAGCAAATCAAGTAGGTGCGTACTATCAAGATTTACAGGATCAGCGGACTGTATCTGCTTTAGCCCTAGTACATCAACGCTTCTCTACCAACACCTTCCCTGCTTGGGAGTTGGCTCACCCATACCGCATGATTGCGCACAATGGTGAGATCAACACAGTTAAGGGTAACGTGAATTGGGTTAATGCACGTGAAGGTGCAATCAGCTCCCCAGTGCTCGGTGATGACTTAAAAAAACTCTGGCCACTCATTTATCCAGGTCAGTCTGATACTGCCTGCTTTGATAACTGCTTAGAGTTATTGGTAATGTCTGGCTATCCATTGGCACAAGCCATGATGATGATGATTCCTGAGGCATGGGAACAACATACCTTGATGGATGACAACCGCCGCGCATTTTATGAATACCACGCAGCCATGATGGAGCCATGGGATGGCCCTGCTGCAATGGCATTTACTGATGGTCGTCAAATTGGTGCAACTTTGGATCGCAATGGTTTGCGCCCAGCACGTTATTACGTAACGGATGATGACTTGGTCATCATGGCTTCTGAGGCTGGCGTGTTAGCAATTCCTGAAAGCAAGATTGTTCAAAAATGGCGTCTGCAACCAGGCAAGATGTTCATGATCGATATGGAACAAGGTCGCATCATTGATGACATTGAACTTAAGAATGCTGTCTCTAAAGCCAAGCCCTACAAGAGCTGGATTGATGCAGTGCGCGTGAAGTTGGATGAAGTGGATGCCAGCAAAGCAGACTTAATCGATGAGAAGACAACCATTCGTCCGGCAGCAAAATTACTCGATCGCCAACAAGCGTTTGGTTATACCCAAGAAGATATCAAATACCTGATGGCTCCAATGGCCATGAATGGTGAAGAGGCGATTGGTTCAATGGGTAATGACAGTCCGTTGGCTGTTCTCTCAAACAAGAACAAGCCTCTCTATAACTACTTCAAACAATTGTTTGCGCAGGTCACCAATCCGCCGATTGATCCAATCCGCGAAAACATGGTGATGTCTTTGGTTTCTTTCATTGGGCCTAAGCCTAATTTGTTAGATACCAACAATATCAACCCTCCAATGCGTTTAGAGGTGAGTCAGCCGATTTTAGATTTTGATGACATCACCAAGATTCGTCATATTGGTCACTACACCAATGGTAAGTTCCGTTCCTATGAGTTAGACATTTGCTATCCAGCACTATGGGGTAAAGCCGGTATTGAAGCGCGCTTAGCATCTTTGTGTGCGGAAGCTGCTGACGCTGTTCGTTCTGGCTACAACATCTTGATCGTCAGCGATCGTCAAGTGGATGAGAAGCACGTTGCTATTCCTGCATTGTTGGCGACTTCAGCAATTCACCAGCACTTGGTTCAAAAAGGTTTACGTACCAGCGTTGGCCTCGTAGTAGAGACTGGCAGTGCGCGTGAGACCCACCACTTTGCGCTCTTGGCGGGTTATGGTGCGGAAGCTATTCATCCATACCTCGCGCTGGAAACTTTGGCTGAGATGGCTAAAGGCTTGTCAGGAGATTTATCTGCTGAAAAAGCCGTGAAGAACTTCGTGAAAGCAGTTGGTAAGGGCTTGCAAAAAGTCATGTCCAAAATGGGCATCTCTACCTACATGTCTTATACCGGCTCACAGATTTTTGAAGCAATCGGCCTAAACCACGACATCATTGATCAGTACTTTAAAGGCACTCCATCTAATGTTGGTGGTATCGGCGTATTTGAAGTGGCTGAGGAAGCTTTGCGCATGCACGGTGCTGCATTCGGTAATGATCCAGTATTGACCAATATGTTGGATGCTGGTGGTGAATATGCATTCCGTATTCGTGGTGAGGACCATATGTGGACGCCTGACACGATTGCGAAGCTGCAACACTCTACTCGCACTGGTGCGGAGAAGGGCTACCAGACTTATAAAGAGTACGCCAACATTATTAATGATCAAACTAAGCGTCAGATGACTTTGCGTGGTTTGTTTGAGTTCAAGCTTGATCCAAGTAAAGCTATTCCATTGGATGAAGTTGAGTCTGCAAAAGAAATCGTTAAACGTTTTGCAACAGGTGCGATGTCTTTGGGTTCGATCTCTACTGAAGCACACGCTACTTTAGCGATTGCGATGAATCGTATTGGCGGTAAATCCAATACGGGAGAAGGTGGCGAAGATCCTAATCGTTATGTAAATGAACTCAAAGGTATCCCAATCAAGAAGGGCGAAACCCTCTCTAGCATCCTAGGCAGTGATGTCGTTGAAGCTAATATTCCATTGCTTGATGGCGACTCATTACGCTCTAAGATTAAACAAGTAGCTTCTGGTCGTTTTGGCGTCACTACTGAGTATCTCCGTTCGGCTGATCAAATTCAGATCAAGATGGCGCAAGGTGCAAAGCCAGGTGAGGGCGGTCAATTACCAGGCGGAAAAGTATCTGACTACATTGGTAAGTTGCGTTTCTCTGTACCGGGCGTTGGCTTGATTTCTCCTCCTCCACACCATGACATTTATTCAATTGAAGATATCGCTCAGTTGATTCACGATTTAAAAAACGTGAATCCAAAAGCCGACGTTTCAGTCAAGTTGGTTTCTGAAGTAGGTGTTGGTACGGTTGCTGCTGGCGTTGCTAAGGCCAAAGCAGATCACGTTGTGATTGCTGGTCATGATGGCGGTACTGGCGCTTCACCACTGTCTTCTATTAAGCATGCAGGTTCACCATGGGAACTCGGGTTAGCTGAAACTCAGCAAACCTTGGTTCTAAATGGGTTACGTAGCCGTATTCGTGTTCAGGCTGACGGCCAAATGAAGACGGGTCGCGATGTGGTAATTGGCGCTTTATTGGGGGCAGATGAGTTCGGTTTTGCAACAGCTCCATTGGTAGTTGAGGGTTGCATCATGATGCGTAAGTGTCATTTGAATACCTGCCCAGTAGGTGTTGCTACTCAAGACCCAGAACTCCGTAAGAAGTTTTCTGGTAAACCTGAGCATGTTGTGAACTTCTTCTTCTTTATCGCAGAAGAAGCACGCGAGATCATGGCGCAATTGGGTATTCGTAAGTTCGATGACTTGATTGGTCGTGTTGATTTGTTAGATACCCGTAAGGGCATTGAGAACTGGAAGGTACATGGTCTGGACTTCAGCAAGATCTTTGCTGAACCTCAAGTGGCTGCAGACGTTCCACGTTATCAAGTGCTCAATCAAGATCATGGTTTGGCAAGTGCGCTTGACAATATTTTGATTGAGAAGAGTGAGCCTGCCTTAGAGCGTGGTGAGAAAGTCTCTTTCATTGTCTCAGTCAAGAACGTGAACCGTACAGTAGGTGCAATGCTCTCTGGTGAGGTGGCACAGCGCTATGGGCATGCTGGCTTACCTGATGACACAATTCATATTCAGTTGAATGGCACTGCCGGTCAAAGTTTCGCGGCGTTTTTGGCTCGCGGTATTACCCTCGATCTAGTCGGCGATGGAAATGACTACGTTGGTAAAGGTTTATCCGGCGGTCGCGTCATTGTTCGTGCTCCACATGAGTTCCGTGGCGATACGGCGAAGAACATCATTGTTGGCAACACTGTTCTGTACGGTGCAATCGCTGGTGAAGCATTCTTTAATGGCGTTGCTGGTGAACGTTTCGCAGTTCGTAACTCTGGTGCTACTACAGTTGTTGAAGGTACTGGTGACCATGGTTGTGAGTACATGACTGGTGGAACCGTAGTCGTGTTGGGTACAACAGGGCGTAATTTTGCTGCCGGCATGAGCGGCGGTATTGCTTATGTCTATGACGAAGATGGTTTATTCGATAAGCGTTGCAATACCAGCATGGCGACTTTGGAAAAAGTACTTCCTTCTGCCGAACAGAGCGCCAAGATGCCGAAGTCTGAGTGGCATGCTCCTGTCGATGTTAAAGATGGTGGCGAGCGCTTAACAGACGAACAAATCTTGAAGAGCTTGATTGAGCGTCATTTCCGCTATACCGGTTCAGAGCGCGCTAAAGCAATCTTGGCTGATTGGGAAAATGCCCGCGGTCGTTTTATGAAGGTTCTCCCCACTGAGTACAAGCGTGCTTTAGGTGAGTTGTGGGAAAAGGCTCAGAAGAAAACGGTCGCTGCTTAAGTAGCTTAAGTAAACAGATAGACGGATATTAAGAAAAGATATTAAGGATTAGATATGGGTAAGGTCACTGGATTTATGGAGTTTGAGCGCGTCGATGAGACATACGAAGCGCCCACTAAACGTCTCCACCACTACAAAGAATTCGTTGTAGCGTTAACTGACGAAGAAGCCAAAGTTCAGGGCGCGCGTTGTATGGACTGTGGTATTCCGTTCTGTAATAACGGCTGCCCAGTGAATAACATCATTCCAGACTTCAACGACTTAGTGTTTCATAACGATTGGAAGAATGCCTTAGATGTTTTGCAGTCTACTAATAATTTCCCAGAATTTACGGGTCGTATTTGTCCAGCACCTTGCGAAGCTGCTTGTACATTAGGCATTAATCGTGCACCCGTTGGCATTAAGTCCATTGAGCACGCCATTATTGATAAGGGCTGGGAAAGCGGCTGGGTAAAACCACAGCCCTCTAAAACGAAGACTGGCAAGAAGGTGGCGATTGTTGGTGGTGGTCCTGCAGGTATGGCAGCCGCCCAACAATTAGCGCGCGTTGGTCATGACGTGACTGTGTTTGAGAAGAACGATCGCGTTGGTGGTTTATTGCGCTATGGTATTCCAGATTTCAAAATGGAGAAGTGGCTGATTGATCGTCGTGTAGAGCAGATGCAGGCCGAAGGCGTGAAATTTGAAACAGGCGTTTTTGTTGGTAAAGAAGCCATGGGTGCAGAAGTAAAAAATTACTCTACCAAGACTGTTTCGCCTGAGCAGTTAATGAAAGATTTTGATGCAGTGGTCATTACTGGTGGCGCTGAGCAACCACGTGATCTGCCAGTACCGGGTCGTGAATTGGCTGGTGTTCACTATGCATTGGATTTCTTGATTCCCCAAAATAAAGAAAATGCAGGTGACTTTAAGAACGAAATTCGTGCAACCGATAAACACGTTGTCGTGATTGGTGGCGGTGATACGGGTTCTGATTGCGTGGGGACATCGAACCGTCATGGCGCGACCAAGATCACTCAGTTTGAGCTGCTTCCTCAGCCGCCAGAAGAAGAGAACAAGCCATTGGTATGGCCTTATTGGCCAACCAAGTTGCGCACATCTTCTTCACACGAAGAAGGTTGTGATCGTGATTGGTCAGTGGGAACCAAACGTTTTGAAGGTAAAAACGGTAAGGTAGAAAAATTGATCGGTGTTCGTTTGGAATGGAAAGACGGCAAGATGACCGAAGTTCCCAATACTGAATTTGAGATCAAGGCAGATTTGGTGCTCTTGGCGATGGGCTTTGTATCGCCAGTTCAGCAAGTACTCAATGCTTTTGGTGTTGAGAAAGATGCTCGTGGCAATGCAAAAGCCACCGTAGATGGTCAAAATGCCTATCAAACTAACGTTTCTAAGGTTTTTGCTGCGGGGGATATGCGCCGCGGTCAATCCTTAGTAGTTTGGGCAATTCGTGAAGGTCGCCAATGCGCCCAAGCAGTAGACCAGTACTTAATGGGGTCATCTGTTTTACCCCGATAATATTGGGGATATGAATAGTCCTCGGCCAAGCTCATTGGATGTCAAAAAATCTCTAGGTGAAGTTGTCGTCTCTATCAAAGACGTCAACTTTTCCTATGCCCCTGGCGAGCGACAAATTTTGTCAGGGCTCAATATGGAGTTCCGTCGTGGCCAGGTGGTTGCCGTAATGGGTGGATCTGGCTGTGGCAAGACAACGATTTTGCGTTTAATTGGTGGTCAATTCACCGCCCAATCTGGACAGGTCTTATTCGAAGGTCAGGATATTGGCAAGATGAGTAGCAAGGAATTGATGGCTACCCGTCGTCGCATGGGAATGCTTTTTCAATTCGGCGCCTTGTTCACCGATCTGAGTGTTTTTGAAAACGTCGCGTTTCCATTACGTGAACATACCGATTTAAGTGAAGAGCTTTTGCGCTCACTCGTACTCATGAAATTAAATGCAGTGGGTTTGCGTGGCGCACGCGATTTAATGCCCTCGCAAATTTCGGGTGGTATGGCAAGACGAGTGGCTCTGGCTAGAGCAATTGCATTAGATCCTCCGCTTATCATGTACGACGAGCCCTTTGCAGGCTTGGATCCCATTTCTTTGGGCATTACAGCTAGGCTCATTCGCGACCTGAATAATGCCCTAGGGGCCACGAGCCTATTGGTCACGCACGATGTTGAAGAAACCTTTGAGATTGCAGATTATGTGTATTTCATTGCGAATGGCAGCATTGGTGCACAAGGTACGCCTGAGGAATTAAGTCGCTCCACAGATCCTTTTGTCAGACAGTTTTTAGACGCCGCGCCTGATGGTCCGGTGCCATTTCATTACCCGGGCCAAAGCTTGGAAGAAGATTTTGGAGTGAGGGCTTGATGACTGCAATCCTCAATCTTTTTGGTGACCTCGGATTTTTTATTCGTCGTAACTTAATTAGTCTTGGACTAGCTACGCGCATGTTTGCTGCAGTCATTTGGCGCTCAGGTTTTTTATTGAAAAGACCACGCTTAGTTGTGGATCAAATTTTATTTGTTGGCAATCACTCATTTGTGATCATTGCAGTCTCCGGTTTGTTTGTTGGGTTTGTTTTGGGTCTCCAGGGTTACTACACCTTAAACCGCTATGGTTCAGAACAAGCTTTAGGTTTATTGGTTGCCTTGTCCCTTACGCGTGAGTTGGGCCCAGTCATTACCGCCTTATTGTTTGCGGGGCGTGCCGGCACTTCTTTAACCGCAGAAATTGGGTTAATGAAAGCCGGTGAACAGTTAAGTGCCATGGAGATGATGGCGGTAGACCCATTGGGCCGTGTGATTGCCCCGCGTCTGTGGGCTGGCATTATTTCTATGCCGATCTTGGCAACGATTTTTACGGCTGTGGGTGTGATGGGCGGTTATTTTGTTGGCGTCCCTTTAATTGGGGTCGATTCCGGGGCGTTTTGGTCACAAATGCAGGGCGGCGTAGACCTCTTTTCTGATATTGGAAATGGCTTGATTAAAAGCTTGGTATTCGGTGTGGCGGTGACTTTCATAGCCTTGTATCAAGGCTATGAGGCAAAACCAACGCCTGAAGGTGTTTCACAGGCAACCACACGTACCGTGGTGATCTCTTCTTTGTCGGTTTTAGCGTTGGATTTCTTGCTAACCGCAATGATGTTCTCAAATTAGAAAGAATAAACTAGGGTTCTTATGAGAAAAAGTGTAATTGACATCTGGGTAGGAATTTTTGTTGCCATTGGTTTGCTGGCAGCGTTATTTCTTGCATTAAAAGTTGGCAATATGAATGCTGTTTCATTTGCGCCGACATACAAAATTTCTGCGCGCTTTGACAATATCGGTGGACTCAAGCCTCGTGCGCCTGTCAAGAGTGCTGGTGTCGTAGTGGGGCGCATCGCCAATATTTCATTTGATGACAAAACCTATCAAGCAACTGTTGTAATGACGATAGAAGACTCTTATAAGTTTCCCAAAGATTCATCGGCAAAGATTTTGACTTCAGGTCTATTGGGTGAGCAGTACATTGGACTAGAAGCTGGTGGGTCAGATGATATGTTGACTAATGGTGAAAAGATTTCACAAACCCAATCAGCGATTGTTTTAGAAAATCTGATTAGTCAGTTTCTCTACAACAAGGCTGCTGATAGCGGCCAAGAGAAGAGCACAGCAAAATAATGTTGTCAGCAGTCAAGTTCATCAGCAAGCTTAGGCAATGCATCTTGCTTTGCATGGCTGCTACATTAGTAGGTTGCGCCTCTATTCCTGCGGGTGTAGAACCTTCTCCCCATGATCCATGGGAGTCTTTCAATCGCTCTGTCTTTGAATTTAACGAAGGCCTAGATGCTTATTTGTTAAAGCCGGTAGTTGCTGGTTATCGTTTTGTATTGCCTGAGTTTGTTCGCGACGGTATCTATAACTTCTTTAGTAACTACGGCGATATCTATAACATTTTCTATAACTTATTACAGGGTAAGCCTGGTTATGCTTTCAATGATTTCATGCGTGTCGCTGTGAATACAACGATGGGTCTTGGAGGCTTTATAGATTTAGCTACTCCAGGTGGCCTTGAGAAGCATAAAGAAGACTGGGGTCAAACCTTTGGTGTATGGGGTGTGCCTGCTGGTCCTTATGTTGTTCTGCCTTTCTTTGGTCCAAGTAACGTACGCGATACCTTCGGTACAGTCGCTGATCTAGAGTCTGATTACCTATTTAAGTATGTAAAAGATGTGGGTCTACGTAATAGCATCACTGGTTTGCGTGTAGTAAATGCACGTAATACCTATTATGAAGCTGGCGATCTTTTGGATGGAGCTGCTATTGATAAGTACAGCTTCATGCGAGATGCCTATATTCAAAGGCGTCAATATCAGATTAATGAGGGGCGTGATGACGAAGAGCCTCAGATGCCGGTTTACGAAAACCCTTACCAGTAAGCACAGCGCTCAAGGGTTGGTGTAAAGGGCTAAAATGAGCCCTCAATGAGTTCAATGTTTTAGTTAAATCTAGCGAGTTGGAATATATGAAAAGTTGCAATATGTTTTCCAGATGCTTAGCAATCGGCTTGCTGTTGATTTCTGGCCCCCTCTTTGCGCAAGTGCCTGATCAGGCAACCCCTCCAGATGCCTTAATCAAGATGGTGGTGACCGATGTCATGGCTTCAGTCAAGGCTGATGCAGAAATTCAAAAAGGCAATATTCCGAAGATTGTAGATTTGGTCGAAAAGAAAATTGTGCCCTATACCGATATGCGCCGCACTACCGAAATGGCGATGGGCCCTAACTGGAAAAAAGCGACTCCTGAGCAACAGGTGCAACTTACTTCTGAATTTAAGAATCTACTGATCCGTACTTACTCTGGCGCACTCAGTCAATTGCGCGATCAGACTGTGCAATTTAAAGCGTTGCGTGCTGCACCAGATGACAAAGAGGTCGTTGTTAAAACTGTAGTGCTTGGTCGTGGCGATCCAGTACCTTTAGATTACCGTTTAGAAAAAACGGATAAGGGCTGGAAAGTTTACGACATGAACATCATGGGCGTTTGGTTGGTGGAAGCCTATCGTAATCAGTTTACAAACCAGATTAGCCAAAATGGCGTTGAAGGTCTTGTGAAATTCTTGCAAGATCGTAACAAACAGCTCGCAACTGTAAAGCCTGCGAATTAATTTAAGCCCCCAAACTATGCCCTTTCTTTTGCCTCAGACGGTTACACAAGAAAATGCTCTGCAGTTGCAAAAAGAGGGCTTATTAAATAGTGCAGCGTTGACAAACGTTGATTGCTCAGCCCTAACAGATTTTGATTCAACGGTTTTGACAGTCTTATTGGCATGGCAAAAAAAGTTACAAGCTGATGGACAGTCTTTAATAGTTGAGCGTCCTCCTGAAAAGCTCAAAGTATTAGCCAATGTCTATGGTGTCTCTGCATTGCTAGGTTTGTAGCAGCATGCATTCAGCGATCTCGATTCAACATATTTCAAAGCAATACGGTGCCCTTCAAGCGCTAGATGATGTTTCTTTGGAAATTGAGCCTGGAGAGTTTTTTGGACTGCTCGGACCCAATGGTGCGGGTAAGACCACGCTGATTTCGATTCTTGCAGGTCTGGTAAGGGCCGATAAAGGACATGCGGCCATCTTGGGGGCAGATGTTCAGAGTTCATTTCGTGAAGCGCGTCGTATGCTCGGCGTTGTGCCGCAAGAATTAGTCTTTGACCCATTCTTTACTGTTCGCGAGACTTTGCGTTTTCAGTCAGGCTATTTTGGTATCCGCAACAACGATGCCTGGATCGATGAAATCATGGCAAATTTAGATCTCACAGGAAAAGCTGATAGCAATATGCGTGCTTTGTCTGGTGGTATGAAACGTCGCGTATTGGTTGCCCAAGCCTTAGTCCATCGACCACCCGTCATTATTTTGGATGAGCCTACTGCTGGCGTTGATGTCGAGCTACGTCAATCCTTGTGGCAATTTATTAGCAGACTCAATCAGGATGGTCACACGATTGTATTAACCACTCATTACTTGGAAGAAGCCGAGGCTTTGTGTCAGCGTATTGCGATGCTCAAGCAGGGCAATATTGTTGCCTTAGATACAACTGCAAATTTACTCACCCGCTATGGCTCAGTGAAAAAAGATGGTGAAGGTAAAACTGATCTTGAAGATGTATTTGTCAACATCATGTCGGGAGGTGCATTGTGAGTAAAGCCCCAAATCAGGCTCTCAATAAGCCCGCCCTCGAATATGGCAGTGGCTTTCCGACTTTGTTGTTTAAAGAGGTGAAGCGTTTCTATAAGGTGGCTTTTCAGACAGTGGCCGCGCCAGTCTTAACCGCAGTTCTCTACCTCATGATTTTTGGCCATGTATTAGAGGGTAGGGAAGTCTATGGACGCTTGAATTACACCGCTTTCTTAATTCCAGGATTGGTCATGATGAGTGTGTTGCAAAATGCCTTTGCAAATACTTCTTCATCCCTGATTCAATCAAAGGTTACCGGCAACTTGGTATTTGTATTGCTTGCCCCTTTGAGTCACTTTGAGTTTTATGCAGCGTATATTTTGGCCGCTGTATTTCGTGGAATTGTTGTTGGCTTAGGTGTATTTTTAATTACGCTCTGGTTTGGATTGCCCTCCTTAGAGCATCCACTATGGATTTTGGCGTTTGCCTTTTTAGGTGCTGCCATTCTTGGTAGCTTAGGCTTGATAGCAGGTATTTGGGCAGATAAATACGATCAACTAGCTGCTTTTCAAAACTTCATCATCATGCCCGCCACAATGTTATCGGGGGTTTTCTATTCGATTCATTCTCTGCCTCCCGCTTGGCAGGTTGTATCCCATTTCAATCCATTCTTTTATATGATTGATGGTTTTCGCTTTGGATTCTTTGGTGTCTCTGATGTTTCCCCATGGAGTAGCTTAGCCATCGTTCTGTGTTTCTTTGCGGTAGTTTCAGCCGTTGCTTTGCGCTTATTGCAAAAGGGTTATAAGCTGCGCCATTAATGATTTGCACTATATCGATTTTGAGGAGAGAAGCATGTTTCCAACCCCCGAGCAGATTGAGGGCTATATCAAACAAGGCATTAACTGTACTCACGTTCAGGTTGAGGGTGACGGCCAACATTTTTTCGCAACGATTGTTAGTCCTGAGTTTGAAGGTAAGCGTCTCGTACAGCGTCATCAATTGGTTTATGGTGCGATGGGCGATCGTATGAAAGCTGAAGTACATGCTTTATCAATGAAGGTATTTACACCAGAAGAGTTTGCTCAGAATTCAGCTGCCTAGTAGAAAACCCAGAACATCAACAAGATTTAAATCACATACACAAGTTTTTACTGGAAGCGTTTCATGGATAAATTACGAATGGTAGGCGGGACCCCCCTCAAGGGTGAGGTCAAGATAGCTGGTGCTAAAAATGCCGCTTTACCCATTTTGTGTGCTTGCCTATTAACCGATGAACCGGTGGTCTTACGTAATGTTCCAGATCTTCAAGATGTTCGTACCATGCTTAAACTCTTGCAAGAGATTGGTGTGGTGGTGAGCTTTCCTGATGCAGAAAATCGTAACCATGTGATATTGAATGCTGCAGCCATCAAGAGCTCAGAAGCTACCTATGAGATGGTAAAAACCATGCGCGCTTCTATCTTGGTGCTAGGTCCGCTTCTTACCAGAATGCATAGCGCCAAGGTTTCTTTGCCAGGCGGTTGTGCAATTGGCGCCCGCCCTGTGGATCAGCATATTAAAGGCTTAAAGGCCATGGGTGCAAGCATCAGAATTAAGAGTGGTTACATTCAGGCTGAAACAAATCCGTCAACTGATCGCCTAAAAGGCGCTTCAATTTTGACAGACATGATTACTGTCACTGGTACAGAAAATTTATTGATGGCGGCAACTTTAGCTTCAGGCACAACCATTTTGGAAAATGCTGCACGCGAACCAGAGGTTGGTGATTTAGCTGAACTATTAGTGAAGATGGGCGCGAAGATTTCGGGAATTGGTAGTGATCGTTTGGTGATTGAGGGTGTCGAGAAATTACACGGCGCTGAACACTCTGTGATTCCGGATCGGATTGAAGCGGGCACCTTCCTTTGTGCAGTCGCTGCCGCTGGTGGCGAGGTGCTAGTCAAGGACTGTCGTCCCGATACGCTCGATGCAGTGATGGTGAAGTTGAAAGAGGCTGGCTTACAAATGGAGGTGGGTCCTGATTGGGTCAAAGCTTCCATGCGGGCTCGTCCAAAAGCAGTGAGTTTCCGTACTTCTGAGTACCCCGCATTTCCAACGGATATGCAGGCGCAACTGATGGCGGTCAATGCAGTAGCTAGTGGCAGTTCAACTATTACCGAGACTATTTTTGAGAACCGCTTTATGCATGTTCAGGAACTCAATCGTCTAGGCGCTGATATTGCAATTGAAGGCAACACCGCGATTGCTCGGGGTGTAGAAAAGCTTTCTGGTGCCATTGTTATGGCGACTGACCTACGCGCCTCTGCCAGCCTAGTGATTGCGGGGCTTGCAGCCCAAGGCGAAACCCAGGTTGACCGAATTTACCATTTAGATCGTGGATATGACCGTATGGAGCAAAAGTTGACCCTCTTGGGCGCTAACATTGAACGCGTGAAGTAACTCAGCGGCATAACTGAGTGATAATTAAGTCATGAAATTGACTTTAGCCCTCTCTAAAGGGCGTATCTTCGAAGAGACTGCTGAGATCCTGTCTAAGGTTGGCATTGTGCCAAAAGAGGATCCTGAGAAGTCTCGCAAACTCATTATTGAGACATCTAACCCTGATGTGCGTTTGATTATTGTGCGTGCTTCAGATGTGCCGACTTACGTGCAATTTGGTGGCGCTGATTTTGGTGTCGCAGGTTTAGATGTCTTGATGGAAAAAGGTACAGATGGTTTATATGTGCCTTTTGATTTAAATATTGCCAAGTGCCGTATGTCAGTTGCAGTTCGTGAAGGCTTTGACTACGCAGCAGCAGTAAAGCAAGGCTCTCGTTTAAAAGTGGCAACGAAGTATGTCAATTGCGCGCGTGATCACTTTGCTAATAAAGGTGTTCATATTGATACGATTCATCTTTACGGCTCGATGGAGCTTGCTCCCTTGGTAGGCTTGGCTGATGCTATTGTGGACTTAGTCTCGACAGGCAATACGCTTAAAGCCAACGGCCTAGTTGAGGTTGAGCCTATTGCTGATATCAGTGCACGTTTAGTGGTGAATCAAGCTTCGTACAAACGAAAGCGCACTCAGCTACAACCTATTTTTGATTTGTTGAAATAAGCTAAAAACACATTCAATGTCTTCACAGGTCAAGGTTAAGCGTCTCAATAGTAAAGATGCGGGTTTCAAAGAAACACTGCTCTCTAGTCTTTCTTTGCCCATGGCTGATGACGAGGCAATTGATGCTGCTGTTGTCAAAATCTTATCAGTTGTTAAAGAGCAGGGCGATGAAGCAGTTCTCAGTTTTACTAAGCAATTTGATCGCTTAAATGTTTCTCATGTTTCCGAATTAGAAATTCCTCGTAAAGATTTGGAGCAAGCCTACAACTCCTTACCTGCTGAGCAAAAGAATGCTCTGGACATTGCTGCTAAACGAGTGCGTGCGTATCACGAGAAACAAAAGATTGAAGCAGGCTGCCACTCTTGGGAATATGAAGAAGCTGATGGCACCCGTCTTGGTCAGAAAGTGACGGCCTTAGATCGTGTTGGTATTTATGTGCCTGGTGGCAAAGCTGCGTATCCATCATCTGTTTTAATGAATGCGATTCCTGCAAAAGTAGCTGGTGTTACTGAAGTCATCATGGTGGTGCCAACTCCTGATGGCGCGCGCAACCCTTTAGTGTTGGCTGCAGCTTATTTGGCTGACGTAGATCGCGTCTTCACCATTGGTGGTGCTCAAGCAGTTGGTGCTTTAGCCTTTGGTACAAAGAGTATTCCATCCGTAGACAAGATTGTTGGTCCAGGCAATGCCTATGTTGCTGCTGCTAAGCGCAGAGTATTTGGTACGGTTGGCATCGATATGATTGCTGGGCCTTCAGAGATTTTGGTTTTATGCGATGGCTCTAGTAATCCAGATTGGGTTGCAATGGATTTGTTTTCTCAAGCAGAGCATGATGAGCAAGCGCAATCCATTTTGCTATCCCCTGATGCAGCATTTATTGAGCAAGTGCAGGTAAGCATCAATAAATTACTTCCTGAGATGCCAAGAGCAAAAGTGATTGAGACTTCTTTAACCAATCGTGCCCTTCTGATTCAAGTTAAAGATATGAATGAGGCTTGCGATATTGCCAATGAAATCGCTGCTGAGCACTTAGAGATTTGTGCTGTAGATCCGCGTAAGTGGGCTGAACAGATTCGTCATGCTGGCGCCATCTTCATGGGTAATTACACTAGCGAGTCACTTGGCGATTACTGTGCTGGTCCTAACCATGTCTTGCCTACTGCGCGCACTGCCCGCTTTTCGTCACCATTGGGTGTGTATGACTTCATTAAGCGCTCAAGCATGATTGAGGTTAGTGAGGCGGGCGCACAAACCTTGGGTGCGGTAGCTAGCACCCTGGCCCACGGCGAGGGCTTGCAAGCTCACGCACGTGCGGCTGAGATGCGTTTGAACAAATAATAACGAAGTTAAGAAAGTATTTCTTTTAAAGCGGCGATGAGTTCGCCGCTTTGTTCGTCTGTACCAATCGTAATGCGCAAGAATTCTTCAATACGCGCAGATTTGAAATGACGCACGATGATGCCGCGATCTCTTAAGGCTTGATACATTTTTGCGCCAGAATGTTTTGGGTGACGAGTAAAAATAAAGTTTGCGGTTGATGGCAAGGTATCAAAACCTAAAGCATGTAATTGCTCAACTAATTTTGTACGTGTCTGAATCACTTTTGCACTGGTTGCTTCTAAGTGCGCTTGATCCTCAATGGCTGCAATGGCACCTGCTTGAGCAAGGCGCCCTAATGGATAAGAGTTAAAACTATTTTTTACCCGCTCTAAGCCTTCAATCAAGGTGGGGTGACCAAGAGCAAAGCCAACCCGCAAGCCCGCAAGAGCCCTAGATTTAGAAAGCGTGTGCACCACCAAAAGATTTTCTGGGCAACTAATACCACGCAATAGTGGAATGCAGGACTCTGTTCCGTAATCTACGTAGGCTTCATCAATCACTACTACAGAGTCTTTATTCTTCGCGAGTAGTTTTTCAATCTCTGACCTAGTAATAGATCTGCCAGTGGGGGCATTGGGATTGGGGAAAATAACGCCACCATTGGGTTTGCTGAAATCGCTAGTATTGATTTCAAAATCGTTTCCTAGTGGAATCGTTTGATATTCGATGCCAAAGAGCTTGCAGTAAACCGGATAGAAGCTATAAGTAATATCTGGAAAATGTACCGGTTTGTTTTGCTTCAATAAACCCACAAAAACGTGGGCTAGAACCTCATCCGAACCGTTTCCTAAAAATACTTGGTTTGGATTTAGGCCATGCAATTTGGCAATAGCTTGTTTTAGGGCTGCACCTTCTGGATCTGGGTAGAGGCGTAAGTCATCGTTCGTTTGACTATTGATTGCTGCCAACACTTTTGGTGATGGACCATAAGGGCTCTCGTTCGTATTGAGCTTTACCAGCCGCTGCATTTGCGGTTGCTCCCCAGGAACATAGGGGGTTAAAGTTTGAACAACGGGACTCCAAAAACGGCTCATGAGGGTACTCAGGTCAAAAATCAGAAAGAAAGTGAAGTAATTTCAGCATTTATATATCGTCTAGGAATGATATTATGAGGCTTCAATCAACACTTCGCCTCGCGGCGCAATGAAGCATGCGGCAAGCCGACGTTACCCGAAACACTTCAGAAACCAAAATTCAAATTTCCATCAATTTAGATGGTACTGGGAAGGCCGAACTAGCTTCAGGCGTCCCTTTCTTAGACCATATGCTCGATCAGATTGCCCGTCACGGCATGATTGACTTGAAAGTAGTCGCACAGGGCGATACCCATATTGATGATCATCACACCGTTGAGGATGTGGGAATTACATTGGGCCAAGCTTTTGCAAAGGCAGTGGGCGATAAGGCAGGTATTACCCGTTATGGCCACTCCTATGTTCCTTTGGATGAAACCCTTTCTCGCGTAGTGGTCGATTTTTCTGGGCGCCCAGGCCTGGAATTTAATGTCCCATTTACCCGTGCGCGGGTTGGTGATTTTGATGTTGATCTGAGCATCGAGTTCTTTCGTGGTTTTGTAAACCATGCGGGAGTGACTTTGCACATTGATAATTTGCGCGGTATCAACGCGCACCACCAGATTGAGACGGTCTTTAAAGCCTTTGGGCGTGCGCTTCGGATGGCTTTAGCAATTGATCCACGCGCCTCTGGTTCGGTTCCCTCAACCAAAGGTAGTCTCTAATCTAGATACTTCTAGTTGCCCGTTAGATAACAGCAAAGATAGGCTAAATTTTGGCGCAAACTATTGTGATCGTTGATTACGGAATGGGTAACCTTCGTTCCGTATATCAGGCATGCCATCATGTAGCGCCTGATGACAAGGTATTGATTGCTCGCAAGCCAGAAGAAATTCGTACTGCCGATCGCGTAGTGTTACCTGGACAAGGCGCCATGCCTGATTGCATGAAGCATCTTGAGGAGTCTGGTCTCCTCGAAGCATTGCTAGAGGCTGCCAAAAACAAGCCATTGTTAGGGGTTTGTGTAGGCGAGCAAATGCTCTTTGATAAAAGTGCAGAAGTTCGGACTAATGAGCAATGGATGCCTTGTTTAGGGCTCATTCCCGGGGAAGTGCGTCGCTTTGATTTAAGCGGTAAAAAGCAAGCCGACGGCTCAGCTTACAAAGTGCCCCACATGGGCTGGAATCAAGTCCGTCAAGACCGCCAGCATCCCATTTGGGAGGGAATTCCGGATTTAACGAGTTTTTACTTTGTGCATAGCTACTATGTTGTGCCGCAACGTAAAGAAGATTCTGCTGGATCTACTGAATACGGCGATTGGTTTACATCTGCGGTTGCAAGAGATAATATTTTTGCAACGCAATTTCATCCGGAAAAAAGTGCAGAATACGGGTTAAAGCTTTATCAAAATTTTCTTTCTTGGCAACCTTAATTAATTTATTAACGTTTCACTATGCTGCTCATCCCTGCAATTGATCTTAAAGACGGCCACTGCGTTCGACTGGAACAAGGTGATATGGACAAAGCCACGGTATTTTCTGAAGATCCAGGGGCTATGGCTGCGCATTGGATTAGCAAAGGCGCGCGACGGTTGCACTTAGTTGATCTGAATGGCGCGTTTGCTGGAAAACTCAAAAATGAGTCCGCTATCAAATCGATTTTGAAAGCAGTTGGAGATGAAATTCCGGTTCAACTTGGTGGTGGTATTCGGGATCTGGAAACGATTGAACGTTTATTGGACGATGGTATTAGCACGGTGATTATTGGTACCGCTGCAGTAAAAAATCCCGGCTTTGTGCAGGATGCTTGCACAGCATTTCCTGGACAGGTGATGGTAGGGCTTGACGCTCGCGATGGCAAAGTAGCCACTGATGGTTGGAGCAAGATTACCGGCCATGAAGTAATTGATCTTGCTAAGAAGTTTGAAGATTGGGGTGTAGAAGCCATTATCTATACCGACATTGGTCGCGATGGCATGCTCCAAGGCGTTAACATTGAGGCCACGATGAAGTTGGCTCAAGCAATCCGTATTCCGGTGATTGCTAGTGGCGGCCTCTCTAATAACAAAGATATTGAGGCGCTATGTAAAGCCGAAGAAGAGGGTGTGATGGGCGTGATTGCTGGGCGCTCTATTTATGCTGGTGACCTTGATCTAGCAGCTGCTCAAAAATATGCTGATGAGTTAACACTTAAATATAAAAAGAATATTGTCTAGTGTTAACCAAAAGAATTATTCCTTGTTTGGATGTCACAGCAGGGCGCGTTGTTAAAGGGGTGAACTTTGTTGGTTTGCGTGATGCAGGTGATCCTGTTGAAATCGCCAAGCGTTACGACACACAAGGCGCTGATGAGTTAACTTTCTTAGACATTACCGCGACGTCCGATGGGCGTGATCTGATCCTGCATATTATTGAAGATGTCGCATCACAAGTATTTATTCCGCTTACTGTTGGTGGCGGTGTGCGTGCAGTGGCTGATGTGCGTCGCTTACTTAATGCTGGTGCTGATAAAGTGAGCATCAATTCTTCTGCCATCGGCAATCCAGATTTGGTGTCAGATGCGGCAGCCTATTACGGCTCTCAATGTATCGTCGTTGCAATTGATGCCAAACAAACTGAGGCAGGAAATTGGGAAGTGTTTACGCATGGCGGCAGAACTGCGACTGGAATCGATGTGGTGGCATGGGCTATTGAAGTTGCCAAACGCGGTGCTGGAGAAATTCTCCTGACGAGTATGAACCGCGATGGTAGTAAAGATGGCTTTGACTTGGCCCTCACTGCTGCAGTAAGCGATGCCGTCTCCGTTCCAGTAATTGCTTCTGGCGGCGTGGGCAATTTGCAGCATTTAGTCGATGGTATTACCCAAGGTCATGCAGACGCTGTCTTGGCCGCAAGTATTTTTCACTATGGCGAGTACACCGTTGGTCAGGCAAAAGAGTATATGGCTGCTCAGGGAATTCCGGTTCGTATTTAAATCAGATTCACGGTAAAGTTTATATATGAGCGAACTCCATAACAAATCCCAGAGTATCTTTACTCCAATTGAATCTATTCAAGCAGGGCCCTGGCTCGATGCCGTCGCTTGGAATGAGCAAGGCTTGGTTCCAGTGATTGCGCAAGAGTTTGGTAGTAAAGATATCCTGATGATGGCCTGGATGAATCGAGATGCCTTGTTGGCCACTTTACGTTTAGGCGAGGCGGTCTACTGGACGCGCTCACGTCAAAAACTTTGGCACAAGGGCGAAGAATCTGGCCACACCCAGAAGGTGAGAGAAATTCGCTTGGATTGTGATGGGGACACGATTTTGCTCATTGTTGAGCAAAAAGACGGAATTGCTTGTCATACCGGTGAGCACAGCTGTTTTTTCCAGCAGTGGGACTCAGGTAATTTGACTTGGTTGGACGAGTCCAAGCCAAAATAAAAGTCTTTCATAAAAGACATAAAATGAAGCTATGAGTAGCTCAGTAAATAAACCTTCTAATTTAGATTCTGCATTAGCCCATTTGGCTGATGTGGTGGATCAACGTCGGGATGCGTTTAAGGCTGGCAATGCTGACCCAAAAACCTCTTATACCGCCCTGCTTTTTTCAAAGGGTGATGACGGCATCCTCAAAAAGATTGGCGAGGAAGCAACCGAGGCGGTCATGGCTGCCAAAGATGCGCGCAGTTCAAATCTAGCGGCTGAACAGCAAAAGCTCTTGGTTGGGGAGATGGCGGATCTTTGGTTTCACTGTTTAATTGCGCTGTCCCAGTTCAATTTGCGCCCTGAAGACGTGATTGCTGAGCTTGATCGTCGCCTGGGTACCTCAGGAATTGAAGAAAAAGCCGCCAGAAAAGCAGCGAACAAGGAATAAGGATGAATAGGAAAAGATGAGCCACGATCCTAATTGCCTATTTTGTAAGATTTCTCAGGGCTTGATTCCGTCCCAAAAGGTGTATGAGGATGAAGAGATCTATGCCTTTAAGGATATTAATCCTGCTGCTCCAGTACATTTTTTAATGATTCCGAAGAAACATATCCCTATGTTGGAGCTGGCGGAAGGCATCGATGCCCCTTTGCTAGGTAGAATGATGGAATTAGCACCTCGTCTTGCCAAAGAGCAGGGTTGCCGACCTGGAAGGGATGGCGGCTTTAGATTGATGGTCAATAACGGGGCAGATGGTGGGCAGGAGGTTTATCACTTGCACTTGCATGTGATGGGCGGTCCGCGTCCCTGGAAAAAGTAAGATAAAGAACAAGTTTAGGAATTCCAAGGAGATTAGAGATGGGTTCATTTAGCATTTGGCATTGGTTAATTGTTTTGGTCATCGTAATGTTGGTATTTGGTACCAAGAAATTGCGCAATATCGGTCAAGATTTGGGCGGTGCTGTTAAGGGATTTAAGGACGGCATGAAGCCATCTGATGAGCCTAAGGAGCAAATCCAGCAAGCTGCTGCATCAACAGAAAAAACTGTGGATGTGCAGGCCAAAGACCTTAATAAATAATTCACATCATTTGTTCATAGCGCAAAGAGAAATCGTGCGGTCCTCATTTAGCCCCCTAAGATGATTGATTTAGGGGTTTCAAAACTTGCGCTGATTGCAGTTGTAGCTCTGGTGGTGGTTGGTCCAGAGCGCTTGCCAAAAGTAGCTCGTATGGCTGGTAATTTATTTGGTCGTGCGCAACGTTATATGGCAGACCTTAAATCCGAAGTAAATCGGCAGATGGAAGTTGAGGAATTTAAAAAGTTCCGCGAAGAAAGTGCATCTGCCTTAAAAGAAGTTGAAAACAGTATTAGCTCGGTAGCTAGCGAAGCAAACGCAAATCTCACAGATCAGGCTGATATTTTTGAAACCAATTTTGATAAGTTGCCTCTTGATGAAAGAGCTGTTTTAGATAAGACTAAGCGGCAGGGTCGCAATAGCTGGGGCGTTAGGCGCGCAGCAAGGCCTATTTGGTTTAAACGTTCGGCTGGCGTACGAACTCGTGTGCAATCGGGTGCCGCAAGAATGAAGCGCTTTCATCATAGTGCTGGCAAATAAAAATTAGATTGGCATGACAGAAAATAACTCTACCGAAGATTCAGGCTTGCAAGAATCTTTTCTATCGCATTTATTTGAACTGCGTGATCGCGTCATCAAGTCTGCATTAGCGATTATTGTGGTGTTTGTTTGCTTGGTTTATTGGGCGCCAGATATTTTTCATCTTTTTTCGCAGCCGCTGCTTGATTCATTACCTGCGGGCGGAAAGATGATTGTGACGGATGTAACGGGCTCTTTCTTTGTGCCTATGAAGGTCACGATGTTGGTGGCTTTCATCATTGCCTTGCCGATAGTGATTTATCAACTATGGGCTTTTATTGCTCCTGGCCTATATCAACATGAGCGCAAGTTGGTTGTTCCATTGGTCGTGAGTAGCTACAGCCTATTTATCTTTGGTATGGCATTTGCCTATTTTTTGGTATTTCCGACTGTGTTTAATTTTATGGCTAGCTATAACGCACCGTTAGGCGCAGAGATGTCTACTGATATCGATAAGTACCTTGGTTTTGCTATGAACACTTTCTTAGCGTTTGGTATTACCTTTGAAGTTCCGGTAGTAGTTGTCGTTTTAGTTCGAATGGGCATAGTCTCTTTGGCAAAATTAAAAGAGATTCGACCCTACGTGATTGTTGGCGCATTTGTTATCTCTGCAGTAGTGACTCCGCCAGATGTTCTTTCCCAGTTATTGCTGGCGGTGCCTATGACCCTACTTTATGAGTTGGGCTTATTAATTGCACGTTTCTATATCCCAAAATCCTTAGATGACCAAGCCGATGTAGTTAATCAAACAACTTCTGAGTCGGTTTGATAATAAGCGTTCTTAGAAAAAGTGTTTTCAAGCCAAAAAGCTACACGATCAAAGCGGTAGCGTCTTTGTCGCAGATTACCTTCTTGATCTAATTTGATATCTGCAAATATTTTGCCTGCCGCTAAAAGGGAGCGACGCTGTTGGGTTGTATCAATTTGAATCAATCTAGGCAAAATTTTTGGTAACTCATATCGAATATCCACAACTACACAATGCTCTCGTTGTAGTTGGTTGACATCGCACAACAACATTTCCGCCTTACTCAAGTTAAATTGATTTGCGAGAATGACTCGATGGCATAGTAGTGCCCACTCTTGTACCAATTTTTGTTCCTGGTGGTGATTCAAGGCGGATTCAGCAAATGTGGCCAATTTAAACCAACTATTCATCTTAGGATCAGCTACGTTTTCTAAAATTTTCCCAAGCAATTCCTTTGCCCCAGGTGCGCCTTGCTGGTGCGCCTGCCATATCCAGTAAGAGGCTTGCAGCCCTCGAACACCATCATCAATTTTTTCTCGCTTACGCCATAAATTTGCACCTCTCCTAAATTGGGCTTGTGCATGACCCAAATCTGCAGCTCGATCAAAGCAGCGATTACTCTCAGTAGCGTTGTATCCAGAAAACTGTGGGCGACGATAAATCTCGCCTAATGCAAACCAAGCATCACGATCACCATCATTGGCAGCTAGCCCTAACCAATAAGCTGCTTTTTTTAGGGAGGCATTCGACTTGTTGCCAGGCTTTCCGGAAGAAGTCGTTTTGCTATCAAGATCCTTGTCTAATTGTGCTAGCCGTAAACCAAGCGTGAGTTTGGCAATCGTTAGGCCAAGTTCTGCAGCTTCTATTAGCGCCCCCTCATTTCTTTCTAATACCCAAGAATTCCAAAGATAGGTGATTCCTTCATTTTTGGGTTGAAGTGTAATCAACAGCGCTTTTGCACTCTTTGTGAATGGCGTCTCGGAATCCGCCAGATTTAAGAGAAATTCTTTTGCTTTTTTTTGCAGAGAAAGAAAATCATCCCCATCATTTTTTTTTGAAAGCCAAATAGCCAACTCTGATTGCGACCCCCTTTTGTTAGGATTTAGTAAAAGTTCAGCAAGCTGCCATTGGGCCGCATAGCTTGCTGAAAGATTTGAATTGGCCAATTTCCAGAATAATTTCCAACCAAAGGAAAATGCTGGCGAATTAATAGTCTCCTCTAATGGAACTTCTAAGATTTGCTCCAAGATCTTCAAAATCTCTGGAGCAGAGCCGTCTAGCTCTAATATTTCGCCATGACTTGGGTTTAGTTGACTAAAGACCTGATTTTGAATGGATAAATACGATTTCTCTAGCCAAATCAAGGCATTAGCCGGTTGGATTGGGGTTTTAAATGCCCCAGTGAGATAAGCAGAGGCCACTCTTTGTTGTGCGGATACATCACCTATTCGTGCAGATTGAAGGATTTTTAAGAATTCACGGCTTGCCATATGACAATTTTGGCATTCATGACCTTAGAAAGACAGAAATTAAGGTTATTGTTGTCCTCATACAACGAAGAAAACCAAAAAACTGCCTTTTGACAAGCAAAAATAACACCTAAATACCCTTCCTCCCATTTTAGAAAGGCAAAAATAGCAAAATAGAAGAGTCCCTGCTTTTAAGGGCATTAATTTCAATTTATGGAGATTTAAAGAATGAAAAAATCGCTATTAGCACTTGCAGCAATCGGTGCGCTTTCAACAGCAGCACAAGCTCAGTCCAGCGTAACCGTTTACGGTATCTTGGATGTTGGTTATATCGGTGGTGGCTACAACGGCACTGCATCAGCTGCCAGCACATTGACACCTAACCTTGGTTCAACTGGTAGCCCAATTCAAAAATCCCAATTTTCTGGTATGGGACAGAGCGCTGAAAGTACTAGTCGTTTAGGTTTTAAGGGAACCGAAGATTTAGGTGGTGGTGCAAAGGCATTCTTCACTGTTGAGTTGGGCATGGCCCCTAACTCCGGTACTGAACTTGGTACCGTTAACCGCCAGTCCTTTGCTGGTTTAGGCAAAGCAGGTTTGGGCGAAGCTTCTATCGGTACTCAATACACACCAGTATTTAATTTACAAGCAGCAACCGATGCAGCTGGTAACAATAACTTAGTTGGTAATGCGGTTTATGCTACATCCCCACAAAGCTCCACAGGTGCTTTGAACAACGTTGGTCAAGGTGGTTTTGCTGGCGCAGTAAGCAACCAAAGTTTAAATGCTTCAACTGGTGCGTACACAACTCGTGCATCAAACATGTTGTTTGTTAAGTCTGAGCGTATGGCTGGCATTCAATTGCAAGCTTCTTATGCATTCACTAACAGCAATCAAACAGACACAAGTGCAGTTGTATATACAGCCAATGGGGGTGGTGTAAATAATGCTGTTTTAGTTGGCGTTGGTGCTGACTATATATGGAATAAATTGCAAGTTGTAGCCGCTTACCAGCAATTCAAGGCTCAAAATAACAGTGGTTCAGCTACAGCAACTGCTGCTGCAAGTACCTATGCCGCTGGTACATCTAACAGCTTTGGTAACAATATGGTTGACAATCAAAGCTATGCTGCCGCAACCTATGACTTTGGTATCCTGAAAGCATATTTGCAGTATGTAAACCGTAAGGCAACTAGTATTTTTGATGGCTCATACAGCACTTCACGTACTGCACAGCAAATTGGTGTTAAGAGTCAGTTAACTCCTGTGATTTCTGCTTATGCAACAGCTGGTATGGGAAATGCTGCTTACTACGGCCAAAGCACTCCTAAGAATAACTTTAGAACTGCACAGGTTGGTGTCGATTACTACTTGAGCAAGCGTACTAATCTTTACGTAGCGGCAGGTACATTCAACCAGTCATCTAATGGCCAAGCAGCAAATACAATTACTGGCGCTGGTATTGGTATCAGTGGTAATAACTATGCAGCTGGTATTCGTCATACTTTCTAATTTAGTGCTAGCGTAAGCTAGTAAAAATTAGTTAGGCATTAATCAACCCACCATGGAAACATGGTGGGTTTTTTAATGGGATAAATTTATCGATATAGTTAGAGTGAGATATCTTTTAAAGTGCTTATGCTGAACGGATAGACTTATTTTAATGCTGAGACTAAAACGTAATAGCCATGCAGAAATCATTGAATGCAATCTTATAAAGGCTGTATCCGCAATGTATTTAAACAAGTTGAGATACCTTTTAGATACATCTAACCACACCAAAACACTGCTTAGTCGATAGATATATGGTCTGGTTCTAGATTCTGTTGATAACGCTCATGCATTTTTAGATATAGAGCCTCAAGATTTTTAGTAAAGAGTGGCGTATTA